>DATING010001504.1:0-4236 GCA_035474555.1 Longimicrobium sp.
GCCAGCGCGCCCCACAGTGTCGGCGAACTCGCCGCGGACATCCAGGCGGCTCCACATACCACCGTCGTGGGAGAATTTCCCGACCTGCCGCTGCGGGAGGCCACGCGCGCCGCGTACCTGGCAAACTTCGCGATGGAGCACACGGTGGCGCGGCTGCTGGCGGATGAGGGCGGGGGATGAGGATCCTGCTCGTCGGCGATTACCCGGCGGACGCGACGCTGGGCTCGGCCAAGGTCTACTACAAGCTGCGCGAGGAGTTCGCCGCGCTGGGCCACGACTGCGACGTGCTGCTGGGGCCGGACATCGCCGCGCGGCCGGAGAACTGGCGCGTGCGGCAGACCATCTCGCCCTGGCTGGCGGACGTCGCCATCCGACGCACCATCCGCGCGCGCGGCCCGTACGACGTGGTGGACGTGGCCAGCGCGGAGGGGATGGCGTTCGCCGCGCGCCGGCGGATGGGCTTCGCGCGCGAGCCTGTCATCATCAGCCGCTCGCACGGGCTGGAGCACCTGAACTACCGGCGGACGCTGGACGACGCCGCGGACGGGCTGCTCCACAAGCCGTGGACGCGCCGCCTGTGGTATCCCGGCGTGCGCCTGCCCCAGGTCGCCGCCGCCGCGCGCCTGGCGGATGCGCTCATCGTTCTGAACCCGGCGGACCGCGCGTTCGCCGTGGATGCCGGCTGGCAGCGGCCGGAGCACGTGCACGTCGTCCCGCACGGCGTCTCCGCGCGGTTCCTGGCGGATGCGCCGGCGGAGGATGCTGTGCGGGGCGGGGGCGTGCTGTTCTGCGGATCGTGGGACAACGTGAAGGGCGCGCCGTACCTGGCCCGTGCCCTGGCCCTGCTCGCCGCGGAGGGGGATGCGCCGCGTCTGACGATCCTGGGCCCCGGCGTGCCGGAGGACGTCGTCCTCGCCAGCTTCACGGCGGAGGCGCGGCCGTACGTGCGCGTGATCCCCCGCGCGCCGGAGGATGAGGTGATGCGCCAGTACCGCGCGCACGACGTGCTGGTGGCGTGCAGCACGTACGAGGGGTTCGGGATGGTGATCGTGGAGGCGATGAGCCAGCGCCTACCCGTGGTCGCGACCCCCGTCGGCTGCGCGCCGCTGGTGATCCGCGACGGGGAGAGCGGCCTGATCGTCCCCCCGCGCGACCCCGCCGCCTTGGCCGCCGCGCTGCGCCGCGTGATGCGCGACTCCGTCCTGCGCCGCGCGATGGGTGCCCGCGCCGCGGACGCGGTCCGCGCCCTCACCTGGCGCGCGACGGCGGAGCGGACGCTGGACGTGTACCGCGCGGCGGGGGCGGAATCTCTGTGAGGACGCCCGGAGAGGAGTAGCCGGAGGGGGGAGTTCGGGGTACCATGACGTAGACCTTCGCCGCGCACGGGAATGAGCCGATCTGGATGGGAACCTCGCTGGAGCTACAACGACAGGATCGCGCGTTCGCTGATGGAGATCGCGAGCGCGAGTGCTGCCGTGGAAGCGCACGCATGGTCTCCGATCGTCGAAGAAGAGATCCGGTTCCGCGCCCGCCTGCGCTCCACCCACTTTTCGACGAGGATTGAAGGCAATCGCCTCACGCTGGCCGAAGCCGAGGAGGTGGTTCGCAATCGGCGCGTCCAGTTCGCCGGCCGCCAGCGGGATGTAAAGGAGGTCGACAACTACTGGCATGCCATGCTGCAGGTCGAGGCGTGGGGCGAGGAGAAAGCGCCTCTCACCGAGGATATGATCCGGAAGCTCCACGCGATGGTCGAGAAAGGGCCTCGCCGAGCGCCGACCCCGTATCGATCCCAGCAAAACGTCATCAGCGACTCGCAGACCGGCCGGATCGTGTACATGCCGCCGGAAGCGAAGGATGTACCCGTGCTGATGGCGGACCTGGTGGCGTGGATTCGGCAGGCGGAACGGAGCGAAGTCCCACCCCCGATCATCGCTGGTCTGGCACACTATCAGTTCGTAACCATCCATCCGTTCATGGATGGAAATGGCCGCACGGCTCGCCTCCTCGCGACCCTCATCCTTCATCGCGGAGGCCTGGGCCTGCGTGGCTTCTTCTCATTGGAAGAGTACCACGCGCGGGACCTTGGTGCGTACTACGATCAACTCCAGACCCACGAGCACCACAACTACTACGAGGGCCGCGAGCACGTAGACCTCACTCCCTGGGCCGAGTACTTCACCGGTGCGGTAGCGCGAGTATTCTCGATTGCCCAGGAGGAAGCGATCCGGGCTTCGGAACGTGGAGTTCCCAATGAGCCCGATCCAATCCGGGAGCTGGATGCCCGCGCGCGGCGCGTTCTTGCCCTGTTCGCGAAGAAGGATGCAATCCGGGCCACGGACGTAGCGGGCATTCTCCCGGTCTCGGACCGGGCGGTACGGAACCACCTCGCCCAGTGGGTGGAGGAAGGTTTTCTCGTAGTGCAGGACGCGTCGAACCGGAACCGCAGTTACGGGTTATCGGAAGTTTATCGGAAGTACATCGGACGGTTATCGGAAGTGACACCCCCGTCCACCCCTCCCCAGCGGTAGGCTTCACGCTGGCTACGTAGTCTGTTTGATCCTCGGCCACGAGGTGTCTGCGTGCGCAAGCGATCAGTTATCGGAACTTTATCGGCAGGTTATCGGAAGTTTATCGGAAGCGGCGGGCGCGTTATCGGCAGTTTATCGGAAGCGGTGGGAGGGAGATCGGCAGTTCGTCGAGAGCAGTAGAGATGGGTGCCAACGAGCCGCGCTCCGTCCGGAGCGAATGAATTCGCCGCTGGAAATTCACGAAGTCCGCCTTCGCGGACTGCATGGCCGCCATCCCGCGGGTGTGTTTTGGTGTCGGCGCAGGCCGACAGTGTGAAGTTGTAGCCGCGAATTCATTCGCTCCCGGCAGGGCCGGGGATCCGAATGGCGGGTGACGCAACCCATCCATCGATCTATCCTGACACCGACCCCTGCACGACGCGAAAAGCCCCGCGACACTCGCGGGGCTCTTGTTTTCAGGGCAGCGTGATGATCGCCGCGGGTTCACTCGCCTGGGTTCGGATTTGCCGCGTGTGCAGGCATCCGCCGCACGACGAAGAACGACCAGACGCACAGCGCTGCCGCCGCGAGGGTGATCGCCATGTAGAACGGATCCGCCAGCAGCCGCGCATCCTCCCCGACGATCCGCAGCACGTGCGCGAGCGCCAGCAGACCGAACACCGCGCCGGTGGTGATGACGTACGCCTTCATGGCTTCCCTCTCCAAGGATGGGACCGCGTCTCAAAAAGCCCCGCCAAGGCTCTTGAGTGGATGCATGCCGGGGTGCACTCCTCCGGTGTGCTGCACGAGCCGTCGGCGAAGGCCGACATCACGTTTTCGGTGCCGCGATTTCAATCGCCGGGGGACCAGAGCCCGCCTCTCCGCCACCTTCCCATCCCGGCCGCGATCCCACTCCCGCACTCACACACTTCCGCACTCACGCACTTCACACCAGCGAAATCGCCGGCTCCCCCACGGGCAGCCACACGGCGTCGCGCTGGAACACCTCCCACTCCCGGCGCAGCCGCGTGTACAGCGCGTGCAGGGGCAGCCCCTCCGTCTCGTACTCGCCCGCGCGGTGCTTCACGATGTGGCGCAGCAGCACATAGCAGGCGGTGGCCTCGCCGGCGGCCTCCAGCGTGTAGAACTGCTTGTCTTCCGTGAACCACAGCGTCGTGGGCATCCCCTCCGCCTGCTGGGAGAGCGCCACCAGGTGCGGCTTGGGCTTGAGCCACGGGTGCGCCGTGAACAGCCCCGCGTCCTCCCGCGTGAGCGAGTAGATGAGGTTGCTGATGCGGCGGCCCTTGAAGTTGGGGTCGGTGTACGCCTGGCTGAAGACGAGCCCGCGCACCCTGCTCATGAAGATGCTGGACGTGAGCGCCATGAGCGACGTCACGCGCAGCGTCACCATCTGCGTGAACTCGGGCACCGTCAGCTGGCGGAAGGACGGCCACGCGTGCACGTCCGTCGTCTTTGCCAGCATCGCGTTGGCATCGTTCAGCCGGCGGCGCGCCCACACCAGCGCGCCCGCCACGGCCGCCGTGAACGCCCCGGGCACCAGGTACAGCAGGTAGTCCTGCCACGTCCAGTCGCCCACCCGCGCCTCTTCCGCGCCGTGCCACGCCAGCACCACGGCCGCCGTCAGCGCCAGGACGAACAGTCCCCACGCCAGCCAGCGCACGCCGCTCAGGGTGATCCACCCGCGGCTCGTGGGGTTGGGCGGCACGTC
>DATING010001505.1:0-2117 GCA_035474555.1 Longimicrobium sp.
CCTCCGCTCCCCTCCCCCCGGCTGAGCCCTGCGGCACGGTGGAGAATGCCGCGCCGCCGGACTCCATCCTGGCCCTGTTCGCCCGCGCCTCAGTGCCCTACCTCCCGTTGGACGAGTTGCGAAAGATCGACTGGAGCTACCGGGATTCCCGCGGACGCAATGCCGTGCACTGGTCCGTGCGGGTGGGGAACCCGTCCGCCACCATGGGGATGGTGCAGGGCCACGCTCCCATCGATCTGCCGGACGTTGACGGCGTGACTCCGCTCATGGTGGCGTTGGGGCGCGCGGACGCGTGGCACGCGGAAGTCCTGCTCGACGCAGGCGCCAACGCCCGTGCAGCGAATGCCACGGGGCAGACGCCGCTGATGTACCTGGCCGCGTCGTGCACGCCCGTGAATGGGGCCGGCACCACTTTGCGCGCTCCCGAGGCCGCGCTGCTCCGGCTCGTGAAAGAGGGGGCGGACCTGGACGCGCAAGACCGGCGCGGGCACACAGCGCTCATGCACGCCACGCGCGGCTCCGGTCTGCGGGTGCGCGACCTGCTCGCCGCGGGTGCGAACCCGCACCTCGTTGACCAAGCCGGCAGGACGGCGCTCCAGATCGCCGCCCTCACCCCCGCTTCCCCGGACAACGGCTACATCCGGGCGCTGCTGGAGCTCGCCTCCGCGGAGGCTGACTGGAGCGCGCTGCCGCCGGAGAGCCGCGAAGCGAACCTCGCCGAGGTGGAGGCCCTTGCCAGCCTTCGCGAGCGAAACGACCCGGCGCGTCCGCTCGAACTCCCGGCAGACTCCGTGTTCATTCTCCCCCTTCGGCCATAGGCGGCGCGACGTGATGCACCATTCCGCCGCCGGCAGCCGTCGTCCATCCCATCCCGAGACCATGGGGTGCATCCTGCGCGTACATCTCGCCGTGTCTGGCCGTCGTCTCCCGCGCGAGGTGCCGGATGAGCCAGGAGAGCAAGGCGCACCTCCCGCGAGAGGACGAGTGGCCGTGGGGATGGGCCCCAGACCGCGGATCGTCCTGGGCGGGCTGGACGCCTGCGCCGCTTCGGCGCGGCGCAGGGAGGCGTAGCCCGTGCCCAAATCCGCACTCCGCCTGACGGACGGCGCGGGACGCGTCATCGCGCTGCGCCTGGACCCCACCCCGCTGGGAACGGGGGGCGACGGCTCCGTCTACGCGTCGGCCAGCCACCCGGAGCTGGTGGTCAAGCTGTACCACGACCCGGACCGGGGCCCCGAGCGCCGGCGCAAGGTGCTGGCCATGCTGGGGACGCCGCCGCAGCTGGATCCCATCCACCACGCCGGCCACCGCTACGTCCAGCTCACCTGGCCCACGCACCTGGTGGAGGACGCGGAGGGGCGCTTTCGCGGCTTCGCCATGCCGCGGGTGGAGATGGACCGCGCAGTGCTGGCGGAAACCCTGCTCTCGCGCAAGACGCGGAAGGCGTATGGTCTGCCGGAGGCGTACGGGTTGCGGGTGACGGCGGCCAGCAACCTGGCGGCGGTGGTAGAGGCGCTGAACGCCCGGGGACACCACGTGGTGGACCTGAAGCCGGTGAACGCGTACGTGTACCGCGACACCTTCTTCGTGGCCCTGCTGGACTGCGACGGCTTCAGCGTCCAGGACGTGTCCGGAGAGCGCTTTCCCGCGCACCAGTACACGCCGGACTACATCGCCCCGGAAGCGCTGGTGGGCAAGCTGGTGCCCGAGGCGATGGGCGAGGCGCAGGACCGGTTCGCGCTGGCGGTGGTGGTCTTCCAACTCCTGAACGGCGGGGTGCACCCGTTCCAGGGCGTGCCCGTGCCCGGCGTGCCGGTGCCGCCCAGCACCACCGAACGGATGACGCGGTGGATGTACGCCTACGGGCGGCAGCCCAACCCGTTCCTCCGCCCCTCGCCGTGGAGCATCCACGCGTCGTTCGATGATGCCACGCGCGACCTCTTCGACCGCGCCCTGGGCGGCGACCCCGCCGCGCGGCCGGACGCGGGAGAGTGGCGGCGGCACCTGGCGCGCTACGCGGACCCGTCCACGGGCGCGCTTCGGCGCTGCGCGGCGGACCCGGCCCACGCGCTGTTCGCGGACAACCCCAGCGCGGACTGCTTTCAGTGCGCGCTGGA
>DATING010001506.1:0-12591 GCA_035474555.1 Longimicrobium sp.
CACTCGGCGGCGCCGCCGCCCGTCCGCCCCTTGCCGCGTCCCCGTCCGCCGCGGCGGCGCGAGCGGCTGCGTGCGGCAGCGCCCTCGTCACCCTCCGCCGGCGCGGACTCGGCCGCCGGTGCGGGTGCCGCTTCCGCCGCCGGGGCGGCAGAAGCGCGTCCCCGTCCACGGCCGCGCGGCGCGGCCGGCTCCTCCGCGGGTGCGGCTTCCGGCGCAGGCGCCGGTGCTTCCGCCGCCGCGCCCCGGCCCCGTCCGCGCGCGCGGCTGCGCGCGGGACGATCCTCCGCGGCGGGCGCCGGGATCACTTCCGGCGTGGCCGCGGGCGCTTCCGCCGGCGCGGCTTCACCGGCCGGCGCGCGTCCACGGCCGCGGCCGCGCGGGGGCCGGGCCTCCGCCGCCGGCTCCGCGGGGGCCGGGGCCTCCACGGGGGCCGGGGCTGCTTCCGCTGCCGGCGCATCGGCACCTTCGCCGCGCGCACGGTTGCGGCCGCGTCCGCCACGGCGGCTGCGGCGCCGCGCGGCCTGGGCGGGCGTCTCATCCGTCTCGCCCGCGTCGGACAGGTCGCCCATCAACGTGGGATCGGTGTCGCCCACCACGTCCTCCGCCAGCGCGGCGGCGGAGAGCGTGTCGTCACCCGCGGGGGCCGTCCCCTCCCCCGCCGTGCCCACGAGGGTGGGATCGGTGTCGCCCACGACGGCTTCCGCCTGCGCGGAAGACGTCTCGTCCGACCCGGTCCGCCCGCGCCCGCGGCCGCCACGGCGTCCGCGACCCCGGCCACCGCGCGGCTCGTCGCCGGCCGGCTCGGACGCGGCTTCCGTGTCACCCTCCGTCGCCTCGGCGGGAAGCACTTCCTCCGCCGCGGGCGCCTCCGCCTCGGCCGGAGCCGGGGCGTTGGCGATCAGCTGGTCGCGCTCGGCGCCCCACTGCTCCAGCAGGGGACGCGCCTTGCGGGCGCCCAGCAGCTCGCGGACGGCGTCGGGGTTCTCGTCCAGCGTGCGCCACACCTCCGGGCCGTACGCGTCCACCAGGGCCTCGCCCGTGGCGCGCCCGACGAAGTTGTACGACGACACGCGCTGCACGATGCCGTCGCGGTCCGACGGCAGCCCCAGCCGCGCCGGGTCGATGGGCCCGGACGCGGCGGCTTCCGCCGGCTGCGCCTCGGCCGCCGGCGCTTCCTCACGCCCCCGGCCGCGCGAACGGCCGCCGCGCTCCTGCGGGGATTCCGCGGACGGCGCCTCGGCCACCGGCGCGGCCGGCTGCTCGGGCTCCGGCTGCGGCGCGGGCTCGGCGGGACGCGTGCCGCCGACGTTGATCACCTGCCCCGGGAGGAGCGGCGGCGGGCCGGACGGCTCACCGCCGCGGCGTCCGCCGCGACCACCCCGCCCGCGCAGCCCGACGGTGCCGGACGACGTGGACGAGCCGCGGTTGGCGATGCTGGCGGGATCGCCCAGCTGCGCCGTGGGCACCGCCGGCTCGCGGTGCGTCACCAGCGCCTCGCCGTCCTCGCGCTCCTGCAACGCGGCGGCCGGCGTAAGCTCCGGCTCGCGCGCATCCTCCACCGGCGCCTCCGTCGACGCGGGCGCAGAGGATTCCGTCGGTTCCGTTCCGCCGACCACCTGGCCGGGAAGCAGCGGCGGCGGGCCCGAAGGCTCGCCACGGCCGCGTCCGCGTCCGCGCGGGGCACGTCCGCCACGCGGCGCCGCCGCCACGTCGTCCGACGCGGGAGCCGCAGCCGTGTCCGCCGCCTGCGCGGTGGAAGCCGGGCCGGCCGTCAGCACCGGGGCCGGCAGGCGCACACCACCGCCCGCGGGGATCAGCACCTCGTATCCACCGTCGTCCAGGCGGCGGACGTCCACCACCTGCTGCTCGTGCGCCTCGCGCAGGAAGCGGCTGAACTTGCTGAAGCCCAGCTTGCCCTCGTCGAAGCCCGGCTGGGCGTCGATCATGCGGCGCTTGACGTCGCCGTCGCGCACGGCCTGCCCGGCGCCGCGGGCCATGCCGCGCACCGTGTGCTGCAGCAGCGAGAACGCGTTGCGCAGGGGATCCACCGCCTGCGCCGGCTCCGCGGACGGCTCCTCTGCGCGGGGCTGCTCGGCGCGGGGCTGCTCCTCGCGGCGGCCGCGCCCGGCGGGACGCGACGGCTCCTCGGCCGGTGCGGCCTCGGCGAACGGCGCCTCCACGTCCGGCTCCCCGAACACGGGCGTCTCGAACGCGGGCGGCTCGAACGTGGGCGCGGACGGCGCCTCGAACGAGGCCTCCGTGCCGGCCAGCTCCGACTCCACGTCGTACGGCACGGGCCCGTCGAAAGGGGCGGGCGGACCCTCGCGGCCGCGGTCACGGCCGCCGCGGTCCCGGTCGCGGAAGCGGTCGCGCCCGCCGCGGGGACGGTTGCGATCGCGGTCGCGCCAGCGGTCGCCGCGCTCCACCCGCTCGCCGCGCTCGCGGTCCGTGGGACGCGGCTCCTCGGCGGCGGCGCCGTCCTCGCGCTCCACGGGGGGCATCACCTCCCAGTCGCCCTGGTCCGTGCGGCGCAGGCGCAGCAGACCGCGGCCCTGGGCCTCCTGGATGAACTTGCTGAACTTGCTGTAGCCGATGTCCTTCTCGTTGAACCCCGGGTCCAGCTCGATCATCACCTGCTTGAGCCGGTCCACGCGCATGACGTCGTTGCGGCGCGCCATGGTCTGCGCGGCCCGGGTCACGAGCGCCCACGGGTCTTCGCGCACGCCCGTGTCGTCCGTGGCGCGGGTTAGGCCGGAGAGGTTGTGGTACGAGTAGTACTCGTCGCAGTTCTGGATGAGCAGGTCGCTGGCGCTCTCGCGCATCCCCACGCCGATGACGTACTTGCCGTACTCCTTGAGCTTCATGACACAGCTCGAGAAGTCGGAGTCGCCCGTGAGGAGGATGAAGACGCCGATCTCCGGACGCATGAACGCCAGCTCGATGGCATCCACCGCCATGCGCAGGTCGGTCGCGTTCTTCTTGGAGGTGCCGTAGGCGGGGGCGAAGATCAGGTCGACGGAGGCTTCCGTCAGGGGGACGACCGAGCTGGGGTAGCGGCGCCAGTCGGCGTAGGCCCGGCGCACCGCGATCTTGCCGCGGAAGACGTCGGAGTCCAGCAGCGACTTGAGCTCCTTGCCCAGGTCGCTGCGCACGTTCATGGTGACGTTGTCGAAGTCGATCAGGAGCGCGGCGCTTCGGGCGGCGCTCAGTGCGGGCCCGCCGGTCGCGGCGGGGCTCCGGAATGGAGAGTTGTTCATGTCTTCAGGTCAGGTCTGTTTTTTCATCCCTGACGAGTCCCCTCCGCCTCGGAGTGGAAAGTGCCTAGTGCCTGGTGCCAAGTGCGTGGCCGTCGTGCCGGGCGCCACATTGGGCACGGGACACTTGGCACTCGGCACTTGGAACTCGGCACTCGCATTCCACTGACAGCAGGAGGAGCCTCGCCGTCTGTCTTTTTCTCACCGCCGGCTGCTCTCTTCGGCGCTGATGATGCGCGCGAGCTCTACGCGGCGGACCTTGCCGCTCCCCGTCAACGGGAAGCTGTCCAAAAAGCGGACCAGGTCGGGGACCTTGTAGTCCGCCAGCACTTCACGGCAAAAGTCGCGGATCTCTTCGCCGGTGACGATGGCCCCCTCCACGGGGACGATGCAGGCGCACGCCACCTCGCCCAGGATCTCGTCGGGGAGGCCCACCACCGCCACGTCCAGCACGGCCGGGTGGGCGTGCAGCCGGTCTTCCACCTCGCGCGGGTACACGTTGAACCCGCCGCGGATGATCATCTCCTTGCGGCGCCCGATCAGGTGGAGAAAGCCTTCTTCGTCCACCATCCCCAGGTCGCCGGTCAGGAAGAAACCGTCGGCCGTGAACACCTGCGCCGTTTCGCCGGGCTGGCGGTAGTACCCGCGCATCACGCCGGGCCCGCGAACCGCCACCTCGCCGACGGATTCGACCGGCAGCACCGATCCGTCCACGTCGATCACCCGCACCTCCACCTCCGGCAGCGGGCGGCCCACCGTGGCCACCTGCTTGCCCTGCGGGTCCTCCGGGGTGTTGACGGAGACCAGGTTGCCCGTTTCCGTCATCCCGTAGCCCACGCGGATGCCGGGCACCAGCTCGCGCTGAATGCGGTGCACCAGCTCGTCCGACACCGGCGCGCCCGCCACGACGCCCGTGCGCAGGGTGCCGGCCGCGCCCGCCCCGCCGCCCGCGTTGAGCGCCAGGATGAAGTTGGTGGGCACGCCGTGGAACACCGTGACCCGCTCGCGCTGCACGATGCGCAGCACCTCGTCGGCGTCGTACCCCTCGTGCAGCACCAGGGAGGCGCCGGCGACCATCGTCCCCAGCACGCCCGTGCCGATGCCGAACGCGTTGAACAGCGTGTTCACGCCGAACACCACGTCGTCCGCGCGCAGCCCCAGGGCGTCGGCCGACAAGGCGGCGTTGGCCATGAGGTTCTCGTGCGTGAGCTGCACGCCCTTGGGCTTGCCCATGGTGCCCGAGGTGTACAGGATGGCGAACGGCTCGTCCGCGCTCCCTTCCCACTTGGGATACGACCGGCCCTCACCGCTCGAGACCAGGTCCTCGAACTGGTGGATGCGGTCGTCGTACCACAGGTCTTCCTCGCCCACGGACAGCACGTACTGCAGGTCCGGCAGCACGCCCAGGAACTGCTCGAAGCGGGCCAGGTAGTCCGTGCCCTCCCAGTTCTCGGCCGTCACCACGGCCACGGACTCGGAGTGCCGCAGCATGTACTGCAGCTCCGGCGACGTGAACCGCGGGTTGAGCGGGACGATGACGGCGCCCAGCTTGGCCGCCGCAAAGGCCGAGACGACGAACTCGGGCCAGTTGGGGAGGGTGAGTGCGATGCGGTCTCCGGCCTCGATCCCCAGCTCGTGGAGCGCCGCCGCCAGGGCGTCGGCCTGCGCATCCAGCTGCGCGTACGTGAGCCTGCGGTCTTCGAACGCAACGAAGGGCCGCTGCGGGTCCTCGTTCACGCGCAGCGCAAGGCTGTCCGCGAGCGTAAGACCACGAAAGCGGTCGCGTAGCGCCATGTAACCTCCGTCCGGGTGCTCGGCCTGGGACTGACGGACGGAAACATAGCGGGCGGGCGTGGATGCGTCAAATTGCTCGCGCGGAGCGGTATCTGCGGCCCCGCGGCGGGGTTGGGAGGGATGCGGGACGAACGTGGCGGATTCGGGGCGGAGCAGTTTGGGTTGCAGAGGGCAGGACTGCGGTGCGTGCATGGGGGCGGAGGCGAATATCGAGCACGGATGCGGGGTTCCGGCGGGCGCCCCCACCCGCTCGATTCCTCGCGACCTCCCCCAAAAACCCCTGGGGGAGGTTGAACTTCGGTCGAGCATCGTGCACGGAGGCCGCCCCCGCCCTGAGCGGCTAAAGCCGCCGCTGGGAAAGCGGTAAGCCCCGTCTCGGCTCGCTGCGCTCGCCGAACGGGGCTTCAACTGCTCGAAAAACCAACGGACGGATTTCCGCCGATGTGCACGGCACCCGCCCGTGGCGGACCTGTCGGCGCAGGCCGACATCGCGGGTTCATTGCGGCGAATTCATTCGCCGTGGACGGATGTGGGTGCATCCACCGGCACTCGCCCATCGTGCCGTGCCGCACCGCCCTCGCCCCGCACGGCCCCCGCCGCGACGAAACCTCGTCGAAGTATACACCCCCTCCCGCGCAGTTTGCGGGAGGGGGTGGACGAGCCTAAGCGAGGCCGGGGGCGGGCAATTCACCCCCGCACCCCCGCCAGCGGCCGGGTCCGCGCGGCCGTCCGGCGCCGGCCCTGGCGCGCGGCGAGGACGCGGGCACGCACGGCGGCGGCGGCGCGGACGGCGCCGGGGCGCGGCGCGGGGAGGGTGAAGTGGAAGGTGCTCCCCTCCCCCGGCTCGCTCTGCACCCAGATGCGGCCGCCGTGCGCCTCCACGATCCCCCGCGCGATGGCCAGTCCCAGCCCCAGCCCGCGCTGGTCGGCGTCGTCCGCCTGCCAGAAGCGCCCGAACACGTGCGGCAGCTGCTCCGGCGAGATCCCCGCGCCCGTATCCGCCACGGACACGTGCAGCTCGCGCCCGTCCCACGCCGCGCCCAGCGTCACCGATCCGCCCTCCGGCGTGAACTTGACGGCGTTGCCCACCAGGTTGCTGATCACCTGCATCACCCGGGGCGCATCCATCCGCAGCCGCGGCAGCTCGTCGTCCGCGCGGACGTGGAAGGCGATCCCCCGCGCCTGGGCCAGCGGCCGCAGCATGGCGGAGGCTTCCGTCATCAGCAGCCGCGCCTCTTCCACCTGCGGCGCCAGCGACAGCCTGCCGCCCACCACGCGCGACACCTCCAGCAGGTCCTGGATCAGCCGGTTCATCCGCATCCCCGCGCGCTTGACCGTCTCCAGGTGCCGGCGCTCGAAGGCGCGCGAGGCATCGTCCGGCGTGGTCTCCAGCAGCAGGTCCGCGCCCAGGACGATGGTGGACACGGGGTTGCGCAGGTCGTGCGCGACCACGGCCAGCATCTCGTCGCGGGCGCGGATGGCGGACTGGGCGTGCGCGAAGAGCCGCGCGTTCTCCACCGCCAGCGCCGCGCGGTGCGCCAGCTCCGTCGCCAGCGCCAGGTCCTCGGCCCCGTAGCGGCGCCCGGACTCCGCGGCCACGAGCGTGATGCCGCCGATGGCCCGCTCGCCCACGCGCAGGGGCACCACCATGGCCGAGCGCGCGCCGATCGCCCCGGCCAGCGCCCGCATCCGCGTGCCGCCCGCGATCTCGGCGACGATCTCGTCCGGGATGTCGGCCAGGAGCACGGGCTCGCCGGCGGCGTACAGGCGGGTGATGGGGTGCGGGCGGGCCGGGGCGCAGGGCTCCACGGCGCGGATGAGCCCTTCCTTGGCCGGGTCCACGTGCGCGGCGCCGGCCTGCTGGTAGGCGCCGTCCGCATCCAGCACGTCCACCACGCACAGGTCCGCCAGCTGGGGGACGGCCAGGCGCGCCAGCTGAGCCAGGGTGGTGCTGGTGTCGAACGACGACGCGAGCACGCGGCTGGCCTCGGCCAGGAAGGCGGCCCGGCGTTCGCCCTGCTCCGCCGCCTCGCGGGCCTGGCGCTGGCGCAGGTACAGCTCGCGGGTTTCCAGCAGGTTGCGCACGCGCAGCAGCACCTCCAGCACGTCCAGCGGCTTGGTGATGAAGTCGCGCGCGCCGCCGGACAGCGCCCGCTCCCGTGCCCCCGCCGTGACGTCCGCCGTGAGGACGAGCACGGGGACGTAGTCGTCGCCGTCGCCGCGTTCCTGCAGCTCGCGGAGCACCTGGAAGCCGTCCTTGTGGGGCATGTGCAGGTCCAGCAGCACCAGGTCCGGCCGGTGCGCGTCCATCAGGGCCGCCACCTGCCGCGAATCGGACGTGCGGACGAGGTTCTGGTATCCATCGGAGTACAGGAAGCCCTCCAGCAGGTCCAGGTTTGCCTCTTCGTCGTCCACGAGGAGAATGGTGCGGGCGGTGAGCGTCTGGGAGATCATGGGGAGGGCCTTGCATCGGGGTTCACGCATCGTCCGGTGGACGGGGTGAATGATGCTCATTTGCGCCCCGCGCCACATGGGGCGGATGACCCATCCGTGTGCATCTCCGGCGAGCGGATTCGCTTCCGACCCGTGTCGGCACGCACTCGCCCAAGACTCTCGGCGTCTCGCCAGGGCCGGCTTCTACGGATCGCGATCAGGTGGATGCGGTGCCTCGGCGGATTTCTGCGCCGTGCTGCCGATATCCTGCTCCTGAAAACCGCGCGTGCCGACCCCCGCCGCTGCCGCCGCAAAGACTCACGGCTTCTCGCCAGGGCCGGCTTCTACGGATCGCGATCAGGTGGATCTGTGCCTCCGCGGATTTCCGCGCCGTATGGCCGATATCGTCCCCCACAAAAAATTTGGATGGCCGTCCCCTCGCCGGCAGCAGCCGCTCTGCCAAGGATCTCTGACCTCCTGCACGACTCGGCCGATCCGCGTCCGGACTTCGCGGCGCATCCATCCCGCACGGCGAGATCCAGAAGTCGCCAAAGTGGATGGTTGCCATCGCGACGTCCGAACGCGGACCGGAGGCGAAGGCGGCGAGGGGACGGATGCATCAGGCCCTTGGTAGATCGGCCGCTGCCGGCGAGGGGACGGGATCCGCGTTTTTCGGAGAAGGCAGAGCATGCAGGATCGTGGCGTCGGGATCGATGCCCGGCCTGGTACAACACATCTACCTGATCGCGATCAGTAAGAGTTTGCCCGCGCGGGAAAGCCGAGACGTCGCGGGATGGTCGCGGTTGATGACGGTGCGGGCGGAGATGCAACGGAAAGCATCCGTCACGGGCAGGTCTGGTTTGTCGTGGCGACGGTCGAGCACGGGACAGTAGATCCTTCGGTCGGCGCCAGAGATCCGTGCACGGGATGGGATCGGCGGCGCCTCCCTCAGGAAAACAACGTTTTGCTGGAAGGCGAAGAGGCGCGGGGAGATTGCTCTCCCCGCGCCTCGCGGCTGTGCTGATGCCGATCGTCAGACCATCGCGGGGACGGGAAGCAGGCAGTCGATGGTGGCCAGGAACTCGTCTACGTCCAGCGGCTTGGTGAGGTACGCGTCCGCACCCTGCGCGAGAAGGCGGTCGATGGTGCGCGGCGTGGCGTCGGCGCTGATCATCACCACGGGGATGCCCGCCGTGCGCGCGTCCGCCCGCAGCCGGCGCAGCACCTCGTCGCCCTGCACGTCGGGAAGGTGCAGGTCCAGCAGCACCAGGTCGGGGACGTGCTCCCGCGCCAGGTCCGCGCCCAGCCGCCCCTGCAGCGCCGGGATGGTGCGCCACCCCGGCCGGTGGCCCAGGATCGTCTCCACCAGCGTCAGGTTGGCCAGGTTGTCCTCCACGTACAGCAGCGTCACGGGCCTGCACGGGCACGCGGGGTCGACCGGTGGCGTGGCGGGCGCGGGGCGCAGGGCCAGGCTCTCCAGGGGATCCGCGGCCAGGCGCAGGTCCACCGCGAAGCTGCTGCCCCCGGGGCCGCTCTGCTCCAGCACCAGCCGCCCGCCCATCGCCTCCACCAGGCGCCGGGAGACGGCCAGCCCCAGCCCCGTCCCCTCCACCTCCGTCTGCTCCGCGCCCAGCCGCTCGAAGGGGACGAAGAGCTGGTCGCGCCGGTCGGGGGAGATCCCGCGCCCCGTGTCGCGCACCCGCAGCCGCAGCCAGCCGTGGCCCTCTTCCGCGTGGGGGAGCACCTCGCACTCCACGTGCACGTCCCCGCCCCGCCGGTTGTACTTGACCGCGTTGGCGAGCAGGTTCAGCATCACCTGCACCAGCCGCTGCCGATCCGCCCGGACGAACACGGCCGGGTCCGGCAGCTCCGCCGCGCCCAGGGAGACGGACGCCTGCGCGGCCAGCGGCCTGGACAGGACCACCGCCTCCTGCAGCACGAGATCGAGGCGCACGGGCTCCAGCGAGAGCTGCTGCCGGCCGGACTCGATGCGGGCGATGTCCAGCACCTCGTTGATGAGCCGCAGCAGGTGCCGCCCGGCCGTAAGGATGTGCCCCACGCCGCGCTGGTGGTCCGGCGCCAGCGGCGCGCGCTGCAGCAGCTGCGCAAAGCCCAGGATGGAGTTCATGGGCGTGCGCAGCTCGTGGCTCATCCGCGACAGGAACTCGCTCTTGGCACGGTTGGCCGCCTCCGCCTCCGCCGTGGCGCGGCGCAGCGCCTCCTCCGCCAGCCGCCGCTCCGTCACGTCGCGGATGTTGGCCACCACGCCGTCGTCCGCGGAGTCGGGGGCGAGCGTCTGCCCCAGCGCCTCCAGGTAGCGCCATCCGCCGTCCTTGTGGCGAAAGCGGTACTCCGCCTGCCCCACGTACCCCGGCGTGGCGAACGTCTTCGCCATCTCCGCCGCCAGCATCCCCACGTCGTCCGGGTGCACGTACTCAAAGGCGCTGCGCCCCTCCAGCTCCTCCGGCCTGTATCCCAGCACGCGCAGGATGGACGGGCTCTGGTAGGTCATCACCCCGGTGGGATCGATGATGACGATGTTGTCCTGCGCGTTCTCGATCATCCGCCGGAAGTGGCTTTCGCTGCGGCGCAGGGCGTCCTCGGCCTCCGTGCGCTCGGTGATGTCGCGCGTGTTGAGCACCAGCCCGCCCGCCGCGCCGTCCGGCGAGAGCGTGCGCCCGAACGTCTCCAGGTTGCGCCACGTCCCGTCCCGGTGCAGAAAGCGGTACTCCGCCCGGTGCGTGGTCCCCGGCGCGCCCACCGCCGCCGCGATGACGTCGCGCACGCGATCCACGTCGTCCGGGTGCAGGAGGTCGAAGACGGTGCGCTCCCCCTGGCCGTGCGGGTAGCCCAGGATGCGCTCCATGGACGGGCTCTGGTAGCGCACGCGCCCCGTCGCCGGGTCCAGGATGACGATGATGTCGTGGCCGTTCTCGATCAGGGCCCGGTAGCGCTCCTCGCTTTCCCGCAGCGCCTCCTCCGCCAGCCGCCGGGCCGTGACGTCGCGCGTGTTGATGACGATCCCGTCCTCCGGGTCGTCCGTGAGCGTCTTGCCCACGACCTCCACGATGCGCCACGTCCCGCTCGCGTCGCGGTAGCGGAACTCGGCGGATCCCGTCTGCCCGGGATGGTCGATCACGTCCTGGAGGGCGGCGGCGACCATCGCGTGGTCGTCCGGGTGCACGCGGTCCCATCCCGACGTGCCCAGCCCCTCCGCCACCGTGTAGCCGAAGATGCGCTCCACGGCCTCGCTCTCGTAGCGGATCTCGCCGTCCGGGCCGATGATGGATACGGGATCGGACGCGTTCTCGATCAGGCGCCGGAAGTGCTCCTCGCGCGATCGCAGCGCCCGCTCCGCCTCTACCCGCTCCGTGACGTCGCGCGCCACGGCGATGACGGCGTCCTGCCCGAAGTAGGTGGAGCGCTTGAGCGACAGGTCCTTGGGAAACACGCTGCCGTCCTTGCGCCGCCCCCACCACTCGCACCGCTGCGGCTCGCCCTCCACGGCGCGGATGAAGCGCGCGCGGGTGTCGTCCAGGTCAACCTGCGGGGCGGCCAGGATCTCCGGCGTGCGGCCGATCAGCTCCTCGCGGGTGTAGCCGTAGGCGCGGAGGACGGCCTCGTTCACGTTCAGGAAGCGGCCTTCCAGGTCCTGGATGTACACCAGCTCCGACAGGTGGTCGAAGAGGCCGCGGTAGCTTTCCTCGCTGGCGCGCAGGGCGAGCTCCGCCTCGTGGCGCTCCGTGACGTCGCGCACCACGGCCGCCAGCTCGCCGGGGGCCAGCGGCACCAGCCGCGCCTCGTAGGCGCACTCGGCTTCCGGGTCGCCGGGCGCGGGGAGGGTGTACTCCATGGACGCCACCTGCCCCGTCCGCCGCACCTCGGCGCACGCGGCGTCGAACGCGCTCCCCACGTCGGGGGGGAGCACGTCCTGCAGGCGCTGGCCCAGGAACGCGTCCGGCTCCGCGTACAGTCCGTTCTCCGCGCCGGCGCGGTAGCCCAGGATGCGCCCCTCGTCCGACAGGCGAAAGTACAGGTCCGGGAGGGCGCGGAAGACCCCCTCCAGCTCCCGCGTGCGCTGCAGCAATTCCTCCCGCGCCGCGCGGTGCTGGTGCACCTCGGCTTCCAGGGCGTCGTTGGCGGCGGCCAGCTCCCGGGTGCGCTCGTCTACGGCGCGCTCCAGCCCCTCGCTGGCGCGCAGCGCGTCGGCCAGGCGCAGCCGCTGCAGCGCGGACGCGGCGACGGCGGCCAGCGCCTCCAGCATCCGCGCGTCCTCGTCGCCGAACGCCGCCGCCGCGCCGCCGCGGGTGAGGACGATCACGCCCGCCGCCTCGCCGTCCTCCATCAGCGGCGCGCTGAGCACGGCGGGCGACGTGCCGCGGGCGGGGATGGACTGGGGGCGGCGCTCGCGCACGGCGCGCCAGCCGGTCTCGTCCAAACCGTGGGCCAGCGCGGGAAAGGCGGTGTGGTAGCGCAGCGCGCCGGAGTTCGCGTCGCGGGTGGCGAAGCGGAATCCGTCGCACGGCAGCGCGGCGGAGCAGGCGCGGCGCAGGGCCGCGCCCAGCTCCGCCGGGCACCGTGCTTCCGCCGCGCCGAGGACGGCAGCCGCGACCGCTGTGATGCGGGCGGCGCCGTCCCCGGCGTGACGATCATCTATCGGGAAAGCCGTTTCCGTTGCGTGGTGCTGCGCGGTCCCGGCTGGGATCAGGATGGTGTTCGCGGCGCCGGTGGTGCGCGCCGCATCTATGTCGAAAGCCAGTGCGGACGCGGTGTCCGCGGGGCCGGCTGAAGATGGGGTGGATGGCCTACCGCGCATTGGCGGCGTCTCCGTTCGGGTTCTGCGCGGCCGTGTCCTGCGCCGCGTGAGCCAAAGATGCCGCCTTCCCGCTCTCCCGGCATGGTGCAGATGACCCATACGCCGCATCGTGCCGCATCGATCGAGAGACGGACACGGTTCGCGCGGGGGACGCAGAAACCAACGGGTGAGGACGCAGAGGAAAACGGAGAAGACGCGGAGAACCCCTCATACCGGATCGCACGATCGATTGTGCATGCAACGGTTTACTGCTGCCGCACACAAGGGAGACGGAGATCACGATGACAAGGGAGA
>DATING010001507.1:0-6518 GCA_035474555.1 Longimicrobium sp.
GGGGAAAGCCTCTTCAACGACGCCAGCGCGCTCCTGGTCTACCGCCTGGCCGTGGGCGCCACGCTCGCCGGCTCGCTCTCCGGGTGGACGGTGCTCCCCACGCTGCTGCTGATGACGGTGGGGAGCGTGGCGCTGGCGCTCGTGCTGGCGCGGGTCACGCTGGCCGTGAACGCGCGCATCCAGGACGTATCGACCGCCATCGTGGTACAGTTCTGCAGCACGTTCGGCGTGTGGATTTTGGCCGAGCAGCTGCACCTGTCCGGCATCATCACCATGGTGGTGTACGCCATGGCCGCGTCGCGCCGGGCGGCGGAGATCGTGCCGGCCCGCATCCGCATCCCCGCGTGGGCCGTGTGGGAGGTCGCCGTCTTCGTGCTGAACGTGCTCGCGTTCATCCTGGTGGGCTTTCAGCTCAAGTCCATCGCCGCGCGCATGGAGCCGGGGACGGGCGCGCGCTACGCCACGGTGGCGGCGGCGGTGTGCGTGGCCGTGATCCTGGCGCGCATCGCGTGGGTGACGGGCGCGGCCGCGCTCAGCCGCTGGCGCTGCCGCCCCCGCGCGGACGGAACGCCCGGCCCGCGCGACGCGGTGGCGCTCAGCGCGGGGGGCGCGGCCGTGGCGGGGTGGTGCGGCATGCGCGGAACCGTGACGCTGGCGGCTGCCCTCGCGCTGCCGACCGGAGAGCACGGCGGCGTGGAGTTCCCGTACCGCGACCTGATCATCGTCACGGCGTTCGGCGTGGTGCTGGGGACGCTGGTGCTGCAGGGGCTCACGCTGCGGCCGCTGCTGCTGCGCCTGCGGCTGGAGGACGACGGCAGCGTAGAGCGCGAGGTGCGGCTGGCGCGCGTGGAGACGCTGCGTGCGGCGCTCGCCGCGGCCGAGGCCTGCCCCGGCGCCGAGACGGCCGCGCTCGTGCGGCACAGCTACGACCTGCAGCTCACCCGCGCCGAGGCCGCCGCCGCCACGCCCGCGCGGGAGGTGGATGGCGACGGCGAGGCGGCCGACGCGGCCGTGGTGCGCGCCGCGACCCGGGCCCGCCGCCGCCGCCTCGTCGCCCTCCGCGCCGACGGCACCATCGGCGACGCCGCCTTTCAGCGCGTGGAGGAGGAGCTGGACTGGGCGGAGATGGACTGGGGGCGGGTGATGGAGGCCGGGCAGCGGGGGGATGGGGCGGGATGACCGGCGACGAGCTTTGGCCGCGCGACCGGCACTCGGACGCAAGGAAACAGGGGCCGGCTTTCCGAAGAAAACAGCTGGAACCCGCGATCAATCCATGTCAACATGCACTCGGCCGCGAAGAAAGCACGCATGGAGAACTTTCACAGCGCTGTTCAGGTCGCGAGCGAATACGCGGACCATTTCGGCAATCGACGGCGCCACATTCCATCCAAGGATTACTTTGGTAATACACGTCCGAGGGATATCAAAGAGATAGAGCGGCTTGTCACCCAGCGGCACCTGACGGCAGTCGGCCAAGGGGACCACCACGCGCACCTCCTGCTCATAACTCCAATCCTGGTACTTCGAAAAGAAGATCGATTCGTGTGACCGTGGATCGAACGTTACCCCCACACGCTCTCGCTCATATCGAACCGGGATCGGCTGATACAACACGCCGGTATCGTCACCCGGGAAGACGTCCTCCAGATCCTGGAATTCCACGACCAGACCTTTGGCGTTCGCTGCGTAGTGCGCCCACATCGGAAGAGAGTCATACCGCTGTGTCAGGCAGAACAATCCTACCTTGGATGACATCTCCCGCGCTGCGCCATTCAGCAACTGGTACAACAGAGGGGCTGAATCATAGAACGATGATCGAATGAGTTCGGTGGCCAGCTCTTTCGAGACCGGGGTATCGATGGCTCTATAGGAAGGAGCCAAACGCCGCAGCAAACTCTCCTCCTTGCGGAGGTAAACCATGTCGTCGTCACTGTAGCCGTGCTGACGCAAATGGATCGATGATCGCTCGACCTCGTCAGGGATGACGTTGGGCAGCAACTCCGAGGGATCGTTCAACTCGGGAATTGGCGTGAGCTTGACAGTTCCTTCCAGGAGAAACCGCACAGCTGTGGGATCTGAGATGAATTTATAGAGTGGGGGCATTTGCGGAGGCATTCGAATGGAGGGTCAAACGGCGGGGGGCACCGGAAATGTACAGCATTCTGAGGCCAAGCGCGCGTAGTGCAGGCCCATGACGCCGGTCGGGAGGACGTCGCGGAGGTCAGGTCGAACTGAGCCGCGTGCATGGTGCCGGCTCGCGCCGCGGGTTGCAGCCATCGCGCGAACCTGTCATTCGGAGGGCGCGCAGGCGAGGTCCGATGCGTGCTGCAACGAAATCAGCGATGAGCCAAAGAATGAGGAGTGTCTCCGCGCCCTTCGCGTGATACGGCAGTAGAATCCGGGCGTGCATGGACCGCGGCATCCCGGATGAACGCGGCGCATCCACCCGCCGAAAACGCGCGAAGCCCCGGCCGCACAAGGCAGCCGGGGCTTCGCACATCTATCCCCTGCGGTACAGCGCCAGCGCTAGCGGAGCGCCTTGTTGGCCATCCGCAGCAGGTCGTTCAGGGCGTTCCCGTCGCCGTCCATGTCGAGCATGGAGCCCATGCCGGACTTGGCGCCGGCACCACCCCCGGCCGCGCCGCCGAGCATCCCGCCCAGCACGCCGCCCAAGGCACCACCGAGCCCTCCGCCCATCCCGCCGCCCGCGCCGCCACCCTGCTGCTTCGCCAGGTAGCCGGTGACCAGCATGGCCAGCAGCGGCAGCATCTTCTTGAGCAGCTCCGGCGACAGGCCGGACTTGGTCGCCGCGTCCTGCGCCACCGTGCGGCTCACGTCCTTGGAGCCGAAGATCTGCCCCAGGATGTTGTTGCCGGAATCCACCTTCGTGGGCTCCGGCCCCACCACGTTGTCCAGCATGGCGCCGCCGCCCAGCTGGTTCAGCAGGCCGCCCAGCCCCGCCGCGCCCTGCGGACTCGCCTGCGCCTGGTTCTTGAAGCCGCCCAGGATGGCGGGGAGCAGCGCCGCGGCGCCCTTGGCCGCGTCGGCCTCGCTCACGCCCAGCTGCTGGGCCACCGCCTGGATCCCGCCCGCCTGGGCCAGGATGTCCGTGCTGTCGGGGGTGGACATCAGTCCAGCAGGTTCTGCGGCACCTTGCCGCCGTTGGCGGCAATGCGCTTCATGACCGTCTTGTGCAGCCACATGTTCATCTGGGCCGAGTCGTCCATGAGCTCCGGCGGGCAGCCCAGCTCCACCGCCAGCTCCTTGCGGGCCGCGTAGCTGTTGTCGATGTCCAGCAGCGACAGCAGGTCCACGATGGAATGCCGCCAGTTCACCTCGTGCCCGGTCGCGGCCGCGAGGCGCTCCATGTGCGCTTCCACGTCCACGATGGGCACGGCCACGGGGGCCGCCGGCGCCGCGGGAGCAGCCGCGGTCCCGGGCGCGGGCGCCTTTGGGGCGGCGGGGGCGCCGGGCTTGGGGGCGTTGTCCTTGTCCTTGTCGCCGATCCCCAGCTTGGAGAGAATGCTTCCGAAAATTCCCATGGAGCCCTGCCTTCGCGTGGTGGAAGACACCCCGTCCCGGCCGATTGCCGGGTCGCGGGGTCCGCCTGAATCCAACATACCTCGTGGCGCCCGGCAGGGGCACGAAGCGTACCGGCCCGGTCCGGATTGTGAACCTGTGCTTGTCAGGGTGCGAAGACGAATCCGGTTTATCCACCGATCCAGGTGGATTACGTTCGAGACCGGTGCCCCCGAGGTGCATCCGTGCGCGTCGGCGGGCACTCCAGGGGCCTCGCGAAGGCTGATCGGTCGCTGCCCGGCGCAGCGGCGGATGATGTGACGCGGCCCACTCCACGACCAGGGGAGACGTACGATGGAGATCAAGCGAAGCGGCTCGCAGCCGTCGGGAAAGGGTCCGGCGGACTGGTTCACGGGCACCGTGCGGATCGACCCGCTGTTCGCGGCGAGCCCCCCGGCGCGCGCGGCGGGCAACGCCGTCACCTTCGAGCCGGGCGCGCGCACCGCGTGGCACACCCATCCCCTGGGGCAGACGCTGATCGTCACCGCCGGCTGCGGATGGGCGCAGCGCGAGGGCGGGCCCATCGAGGAGATCCGCCCCGGCGACGTCGTCGTCTTTGCGCCCGGCGAAAAGCACTGGCACGGCGCGTCCGCCACCACCGCGATGACCCACATCGCCATCCAGGAGGCGCTGGACGGCACGGCGGTGGACTGGATGGAGCACGTCAGCGATCCACAGTACGCGTCCGGCCCCGCCGCGCGCTGACCGCGATCGGATCGATCGGCCGGCGTGGACCGGCGCGATTCCGGCGTGGAGGCGCGGCCTCGGCCCGGTGCGCATCGAGACCCGGCGCATCGGCGGAACGACATCAACCGATTGGAAGGCTGGAACGATGGATACACCCACGACGCCCCGGCCGCGCGTGATCTGCCACATGATGTCGTCGCTGGACGGGCGCATCCTCACGGACGGGTGGCCGCTTTCAAAAGAAGGCCGGCGGCAGTACGAGGTCGTGCACGAGGGCTACGATCCCGACGCCTGGATCTGCGGCCGCGTGACGATGGAGGAGCACTTCGCGCAGGGCGTGCGCCCCGACGCCGAGGTCGCCCGCGAGCACCACGGCGCGCCGCGCGACGACTTCCGCGCGCCGGGCGAGCACGAATCCTACGCGTTCGCCGTGGATTCCAGCGGGCGCCTGGCGTGGGACACCAGCGACATCGACGGCGACCACGTGGTCGCGGTCCTCTCCGAGCGCGTGTCGGACGAGTACCTGGCGTTCCTGCGCGAGAACGGCGTGTCGTACCTGCTGGCCGGCGCGCGAGACGTGGACCTGGGCGTGGCGCTGGAGAAGATCGCCGCGACGTTCGGCGTGCGCATGCTCATGCTGGAGGGCGGCGGGCGCATCAACGGCGGGATGCTGCGGGCGGGATTGGTCGACGAGGTGAGCGTGCTGGTGGCGCCCGTGGTGGACGGGCGGATGGGCACCCCGGCGCTCTTCGATCTGTACGGCGATGGCGAGAACGGCACGCACTACCGGCTGGCGCTGGATTCGGCCGAGACGCGCGCGGACGACGTCCTGTGGCTGCGCTACCGCGTGGAGCCGGGGGACGCGCCGCCCGCATCCTGATCCCGCTGGAATCAGCCGCTGGACGAATCGGATCTCCGCCCGGCCCGCGCGGCGCCGACGGCATAGCAGAGCCCCAGGCCGATACAGACCACGGAGGTGAGGACCATGAACGTCATCTTCGCCCGCAGCTGGTTCGCGTACGGATCGTCCACCACGAGCACGAGCGGGACGCCCAGGATGCCGCGGGCAAGGAAGATGGCCGCGATGGCCACGAGCGCCGGGCGCACGAACGGCAGGCGGCGGATCACCCCCGCGCCGGAGAGCGCGTAGAGCGCCCACGTGCCCAGGACGAGCGCGATGCCGGCGGTGACGACGGCCGGGTAGGGGGAGCCGCGGGCGGCGAGCCACGCCATGCGTTCGCCGGCTCCAAAGAACCGGTACCAGTCCGGCCCGCCGAAGATGATCCCCACGTGCAGCAGTGACACCGCGCCCGTGAGCACGCCGCCGAGCACGAGCAAGCGGTCACCGCGCCGCACGCTGCCCGCTCCCTGCGAACCAGTCGCCATGGTTGATGCGCACACGGAGTGATACTGCCGTCTCGCGCGGAATGCGCGGAGAACGCCGGGTCGGGGATGAACGACCACACGCACGACCAACGTGGCCGTCCCCCAGGCGCACGACAAGGCCAGCCACACCGCGATCCCCATCCACGCTTCAGCCGCGGGGGCGCAAGAAGACCCGCTGCGGCCGGTATGGTGTGTGCACCCCCGGGCCTCCCCTCGGTGATTCGCGTTGCCATTCCGCGTCATCACCGTTCCCCATCACGACCTGGAGCGCGCCACCGGCCCCGGTCCGCGGCAGGCGTGCCGCCTCCCGCCCAATCTGAAACGCAGCCGATCATCCCGTGCACCCGTCCGCCGCTCCCGCCATCATCCGCCCCGCGACGCCCGCGGACCTCCCCGCCGTGGGCCGGCTGGGCGCGCTCCTGGTGCGGGGGCACCACGACTTCGATCCGCGGCACTTCATCCCCGCCACGGCGGAGACCGAGCACGCGTACGCCGCGTTCCTGGGCACGCAGCTCCGGGAGCGGGACGTGCTCGTCCTGGTCGCGGAGCGGGACGGCGCGGTGCTGGGCTATACCTACGCGGGGGTGGAGGGGACGGATTACATGGCGCTGCGGGGCCCGGCCGGCGTGCTGTACGACATCGTGGTCGATCCCGCCCATCGCGCGCGGGGTGTGGGCCGGATGCTGCTGGATGCGACGATGGATGCACTCCGGGCACGCGGCGCGCCTCGCTGCGTGCTCTCCACGGCGGAGCGCAACGAGCCCGCGCAGCGCCTGTTCGCCCGTGCCGGCTTCCGCCGCTCGATGGTCGAGATGACGCACGAGCTGGACGGCGACGGTTCCTGACGCCGAATCCGGCAAAGCGAT
>DATING010001508.1:0-3397 GCA_035474555.1 Longimicrobium sp.
GGGCAGGGGAGCGTCGTGCTCTTTGCCGACGACCCGCTGTTCCGCCTATTCTGGCAGGCCACCGAGCCCCTGTACGTGAACGCGATCCTGTTGGGGCCGTGAGCTGAACGGCGCTGGCGGATTGGTGGATGGATGATGAGAAGCGCCCCCGGCCGGTCTGGCTCCGGGGCGTTTTCGTTTGGGACGGGTGAAGAGGACGGATTCGGGGATGGATGATGGTGGATGGATTGCGGCGGATGGATTGCGGTGGGTGGATGATGGTGGGTGGACGGATGATGGTGGATCGATGATGGTGGTAGATGATGATGATGACAGTGGCGGAGACTGTGCGCACACCTGGTTGGTGAATGAAGCGGAGATCGTGCGCACACCTGCCCGGCGAATGAATTCGCGGCACCGAAAACGTGATGTCGGCCTTCGCCGACGGGTCGGGGAAGGGCGGGTGCCGTGCGCGGTGGCGGAGATCCGCCGGGTCGTGCGGAGGGGCGGAGATCGTGGCACACCTGGCCCGGCGAATGAATTCGCGGCAATGAACCCGCAATGGCGGCCTTCGCCGACAGCTCGTGCCGCACGCCGTCGAAGTGCACCGGGGCGGATTCTACGCTGTTGAAGCCTCACGCAGTTTGTGAGGCTTTCCGCAGTTGTTGCGGCGGCTTTAGCCGCTCAGGCCGGGTGCTCGCCCATTTCACGGGGGTTGTCGCTTCATCCGTTTCCAATATACTTGTCGCTTCTCCGGGCCGGGCACAGCGGTATCGTACCCCGCCCCCGCATTCCCTTCGCAGTCGCAGGAGCTGATGGACGTTGCGTTGATCGGGTGAGGTTGCAGTCGCCGGGAGACTCCCTTCACCCAAAGCGTCGCCACTGACGCGCCGCGCGCCTGACCGCGCGCACTCCCGGGCAACCGTGTTCTTGATCAACGATCTTCGCCGCAGGGCGCGGGCTCGCCCGTCCGCCGCGGTGGAGAAGCACCGTACAGAGGCTCCCCATGTCTACGACGTTCGATCCGCCCTCCGCCGCTCCGGCGGACGGTCCCCAGCCCGGTTTCTGGCGCTCGGTGGGCCAGGCGCTCCGCGGCACCGAAGAAGACTACACCTCCGGCCCCATCGGCCGCGCAATCCTGCTGCTCTCCATCCCCATGGTGCTGGAGATGGCCATGGAGAGCGTGTTCGCCATCGTCGACATCTTCTTCGTCTCGCGCCTGGGCGCGAACGCGGTGGCGGCGGTGGGGCTCACGGAATCGCTGCTCACCATCGTCTACGCACTGGCCATGGGGCTGGGCATCGGCGCCACGGCGCTGGTGGCCCGCCGCATCGGCGAAAAGGATGCGGAGGGCGCCGCGCACGCCGCCGTGCAGGCCATCCTCCTCGCCATCGGCATCTCCATCGTGCTGGGGACGGTCGGCTCGTTGCTCGCGACCCGGCTGCTGGCGCTGATGGGCGCCACGCCGGAGGTGATCGACATCGGCACGGGGTACGCGCGCGTCATGCTGGGAGGTGAGGCGGCCATCATCATCCTGTTCGTGGTGAACGCCATCTTCCGCGGCGCGGGCGACGCGGCCATCGCCATGCGCGTGCTCTGGCTGGCGAACCTCATCAACATCTTCCTGGCGCCGTGCCTGATCTTTGGCCTGGGTCCGTTTCCGCCGCTGGGGGTGACGGGCGCGGCCATCGCGACGACGACGGGGCGCAGCATCGGCGCGCTGTTCGCCCTGTGGCGGCTGGGGCGGCCGGACGGGCGCATTCCCGTGGGGCGGCGCCACCTGCGGCTGGACCTGCCGGTGATGGGGCAGATCGTCCGCCTCGCCGGCTCCGCGACGGTGCAGATGCTCATCGGCACGGCCAGCTGGACGGCGCTCGCGCGCATCCTGGCCGTGTTCGGCAGCCCCGTGCTGGCCGGGTACACGGTGGCCATGCGGGTGGTGGTGTTCGCCATCCTGCCCAGCTACGGGATGAGCAACGCGGCGGCCACGCTGGTGGGGCAGGCGCTGGGCGCGGGCAAGCCGGAGCGCGCGGAACAGGCCGTGTGGAAGGCGTGCCTGTACAACCTGGCGTTCCTGGGATTCGTGGGCGCGCTGTTCGTGGGGCTGGCGGGGCCCATCGTGCGCCTGTTCTCCACCGATGCCGAGGTGGTGCAGCACGGCGCCATGGCGCTGCGGGTGGTGGCGCTGGGCTTTCCGCTCTACGCGTTCGGCATGGTGCTGACGCAGGCGTTCAACGGGGCGGGCGATACGTGGACGCCCACGTGGATCAACCTGGCCGTGTTCTGGGCCTTCGAGATCCCGCTGGCGTACCTGCTGGCGCACACGTTTGGATTCGGCCCGACGGGCGCGTTCTGGGCCATCACCCTGTCGTTCTCGCTGCTCGCCGTGGTCAGCGGAATCATCTTCCGGCGGGGGAAGTGGAAGGCAAAGGTCGTCTGACCGTTGCGGGCCGGAGGCTGTGCCATCACGGGCATCCCGCCGGCCGTTTCACGCAGAGGCGCAGAGAAAAGAAGGAGACGCAGAGGAGGGATTTCTCTGCGTCTTCGCTTTTGCCCGCGTGTTCGACGTTGTATCCTCACGCGCGGCGCGATCCGCCCGTGATGCGGCGGTCGCCGGATCGTCGTCCGCGTTCGAGATGCTGGTTCCTCGCCATCCAGCGGAGCGCCGCACCGCCCACGGAGCCGATGCCTCATCATCACACACACTCCCCGTCCTGCTGACCGTGCCCGGGATGAACGCACAATCACCGATCGTGATCGCCCACCGCGGCGCGAGCGGATACCGGCCGGAGCACACGATCGAATCGTACCGGCTGGCGATCGAGATGGGCGCGGACTTCATCGAGCCCGACCTGGTCTCCACCCGCGACGGCGTGCTCGTCGCGCGGCACGAGAACGAGATCGGCGGCACGACGGACGTAAAGGACCGCCCCGAGTTCATCGACCGCCGCACCACGAAGGAGATCGACGGACTCCCCGTCACGGGGTGGTTCACGGAGGACTTCACCCTGGCGGAGCTGCGGACGCTGTGGGCGCGCGAGCGGCTGCCGGAGGTGCGCCCCGAGGCGGCGCATTACGACGACCAGTTCCGCATCCCCACGCTGGACGAGGTGATCGCGCTGGCGCAGGAGGAGGCGGCGCGGCTGGGGCGGACGATCGGCATCTACCCGGAAACCAAGCACCCCAGCTACTTCCAGTCGATTGGCCTGCCGCTGGAGCCGCCGCTGCTGGCGGCACTGGAGCGGGCGGGGTGGACGGCGGCGGCGGACCCCGTCTTCATCCAGTCGTTCGAGACGGAGAACCTGCGGATGCTGCGGCGCCGGACGGGCGTGCGCCTGGTGCAGCTGATGGAGGCGCAGGGCCAGCCGTACGACCTGGACCTCCGCGACGATCCGCGCACCTACGCGGACATGGCCAC
>DATING010001509.1:0-3193 GCA_035474555.1 Longimicrobium sp.
CTGGGCGCCGCCCTGCGCCACCTGGGCCGCGACGACGAGGCGCAGGAGGCGTATCGAAAGGGGATCGAGGCCGCCACCCGGCACAATCATCCCACCATGGCCGGCGAGTTCGAGGACGTGCTGGACGGCTGGTGATGCGACCGGTCCCATCCACCCGTCCTGTCACATCCGCCGCGCGGGGTTCGTCCCTTGATTGACGGACCCCCGCAACCGGACCCTGGAGCGATGGACGAGAACGGATGGCTGGCGGCGCGCTTCGAGGACGAGCGCGCGCACCTCACGACGGTGGCCTACCGCATGACCGGCTCGCTGGCGGAGGCGGACGACGTGGTGCAGGAGGCGTGGCTGCGCCTGAACCGCTCCGACACCCGGGAGGTGGAGAACCTGCGCGCGTGGCTCACGACCGTTGTCGCGCGCATTTCCCTGGACGTGCTGCGCCGGCGCAAGGCCAAGGGCGAGGAGCCGCTGGGCCCGCACGTCCCCGAGCCGGTGCTCGCGACGGACCAGCGGCTGCATCCCGAGCACGAGTCGCTGCTGGCGGACTCCGTGGGGCTGGCCCTGCTCGTGGTGCTGGAGAAGCTGAACCCGGCGGAGCGGCTCGCGTTCGTGCTGCACGACCTGTTCGACCTGCCGTTCGACGAGATCGCGCCCCTCGTGGGCCGCTCGCCCGCCGCGGCCCGGCAGCTGGCCAGCCGTGCGCGCAGACGGGTGCGCGGCACGTCCAGCGATTCCGTCGCGGACCGGCCGGCGCAGCGAAAGGTGGTGGATGCGTTCCTGGCCGCCTCGCGCAGCGGCGACTTCGATGGGTTGCTGGCCGTGCTGGACCCGGACGTGGTGCTCCGGGTGCGCGGCCGCCGGATGGGCGAGGGCGCGCCCTCCGTGGCCCGCCAGGCGTTCGGGCACGACGGCACCCGCTGGGCGCATCCCGCGCTGGTGGACAGCATGCCCGCCCTCATCATCGTGCCGAACGGCAAGCTGGTGACCGCGCTGGTGTTCACCATCGCCGGCGGCCGCATCACACAGATCGACGTGGTCAACGAGGCCGCGAAGCTGGGCGCGATGGACGTGGTGCTGATGGACTGACGCGCGGATTTCCACGGATCCACCCCCGCTGCCTGTGCCCGGATTGCCGGGTGCAGGCGGCTTTTGCTTCGGCGGATGTGCCGCGGTCACAATCGGATGTGCCGGCTTCGTCTTTGGGATGACAGGCTGCGCTCGCGGGCCGGCGGCTCGCGGGTGATCGGAATCATCCCCATCGAGGAGATCAGAACGTGCAACCCAGGATGACACAACCGGCGATGGTCGTTCCGGACGCCATGGCGGCGCTGATGGCGCTCGGAAAGTCGCTCGGGGCGGCCGGGACGCTGCCGCCCGCCACGCGCGCGCTCGTGCACCTGCGCGCCAGCCAGATCAACGGATGCAGCTGGTGCGTGGACATGCACGCCCGCGAGCTGACCAAGCTGGGCGAGCGCACGGAGCGGCTCGTGGCCGTGGGCGCGTGGCGGGATTCCCCCGTGTTTTCAAATGCCGAGCGTGCCGCGCTGGCGCTGACGGATGCGGTGACATGCCTGGACGGCGGGATGGGCGTGTCCGACGAGGTCTGGGCGGAGGCCGCCGCGCACTACGAGGAGCCGGCCCTGGCGGCGCTGCTGCTGGACATCGCGGCGGTGAACCTGTGGAACCGCCTGAACGTCCCCACGCGCCAGGTGCCGAACAACGCGACGCACTGATCGTCAGAGCGGATGGAGCGGATGGGCGGATGGGCGGAGGGCGGATCGAGTGCCAGGGAAGAAAGCCGGCATCCAGCCGAGCGAATGAATTCGCCGCAACAACCACACGAAGTCCGCCTGCGCGGACTGCAAGGTGGGTTCGCGTCAGATGGGGCGAAATCCGTGGAGAGGCAGGATGCGCCTAAAGCAGTTAAAGCCCCGTTCGGCGACGCGTGAGCGTCGTCGAGACGGGGCTTCTGGCGTTCCCAGCGGCGGATTCATCCGCTCAGGGATGGAACGTTGCACATCCATTGGGAAGATGCGCCCTCGCATGCTACCTGAGCTTCGAGTGCTGAAGGTGCTTGTCGGCCCAGTTCTTCAGGTGCTGGATCTGGGCCGGCTCCAGCTTCGGTACCGGGGGTAACTTCGGCTTGGAGCCTCCGCGCGGGCTTTCTGCGGCCGAGCGTGGCGCGGGCGATAGAGGGTCTCGATCGTTCATGCCAGGAATCCGTTCAGCCGGGATTCAGCTCTTGTGAGTAGAAATGCTTCCGGGACACCCATTTGAATCCCTGGTGTCTCGTGATCGCCGCGATGTCGATCGGCGGCGCGACCGTCGGCGCTCCCTGTTTGAACCGCACATATCCGACGGTCACCTCGGCCAGGTATCTCACGAGGTCGATCGCATCCTGGATCGGCATGCCGGTGTGCGCGAGCTCCGTACGCGAAACGAGAAACCGGTCGGCGGTTTCCGGGGGAACGCCCGCTGAGACCAGCCGTTGCTGGGCCTCGGGAGACCAGCCGTACACGAGGCGGTAGAGCGCTTCCGCCTCGCCCCAGAAGTTTACCACGCCGGCGACGGTCCGTTCGTATTCGCGTGTGGGACCGTCGCAACGCCCCTCGTTGATCTGAACGGTCCAGACTTCGGTATAGTAATCCTGGGCAGAAATGCCCGCAACGACAAAGCCGAGCACGGGGAATTCAGGCACCAGCTCTCCGGGCGTACCCTCCACCTCGTCGTCGGCAGGCCGTCCCGGCTCCTCCGCAGGCACGCTCTCGGCCTGCCCGCTGCCGCCCGCGTTCTCATCGTCCCCCAACCGGGCGGCGTCGCTGCCGGGCGCGTGCTCCGCCGCGCGGTGGACGGGTATGGGGCCGAACACATCCTGGTACAGTTCGTCATAAAAGAACTGTTTGACCCGGTGCGCGACCTGCTCGATGGTGTAAGAATGAGGATCGAGTGCCCATTCCGGGAAACGAGGGTCTTCTCCGGACAGCCGCTTGCGCAAATCCCTCGCGAGGGCCCCGATGGAAAGCCCTGCCATCCCGCCGAGCCCGAAGGTCATCATCCCAATGGGCAGGCCCTTGACGAGATTGAAGGTCTTCTCGGCGGTGTTGTAGACGTTGAAGTAACGCTCATTCTCACCGATCAGGGAGGCGGCGCTGTCCGTTCCGAGGACGACTCCATCACCAACCTTCAAGCAGATCGC
>DATING010001510.1:0-4123 GCA_035474555.1 Longimicrobium sp.
CTGCCCCATCCGCATCCCACGCCCCACCCCCGCCGCCCGATTGCCCCGCATCCTCCCTGACCGCATCCGCGCATCCGCCGTCCGCGCCGCCGTCCTGCTCGGCGTGGCGCTGGGGATGGTCGCGTGCGGACGATCCGCATCCACCGAATCCGCCGCGAAGCCGCCGTTCCGCTGGGGCGGCGACGCGGAGGGAGGCGCGCCGTTCGTGGAGGCCGATCCGGCAGACCCGCGCGTGGTGCGCGGCTTCGACGTGGAGATCGCGGGGATGATCGCGCAGGGGCTGGGGCGCGACCCGCAGTTCGTGCAGGTGGCGTGGGCCAGCATCGGGCAGTCGCTGGAGCGCGGCGACTTCGAGATCGGCCTCTCCGGGGTGGAGGACCGGCCGGAGATGCGCGAGCGGTACGCGCTCACCATCCCCTACTTCGAGTTCCAGGAGGTGCTGGCCGTCCGCCCCGCGGACCGCGACCGGTATCGCACCCTGGCGGACCTGGCCGGCCGGCGCGTGGGCACGCTGGGCGCCACGATGGCGCACGACCTGTTGCTGGAGGCGCAGAAGAAGACGGGCCTGGTCCCAGTCTCGTACGATGACGACATCCACCCCTACACGGACCTGGTGGCGGGGCGGGTGGACGCGGTGCTGCTGGACAACGTGATCGCGGACCGCTCCCTGCGGCGCACGGGCGGCTTCGTCATCCAGCCGGAGCCGGTGGCCACGGGCGCGTACGTGGGCGTGTTCGCGCGGCGCAACACGGCCCTGCGCGATTCCGCAAACACCATCCTGCGCGCGCGGATGCAGGACGGCTCGCTGGAAGCCACGTTCCGCCGCTGGGAGGTGTGGAGCGACGCGCAGGCCGCGTATCACCAGCGCGTGCTGGCGGAGGCGCCCGCGGAGGACGGCGCCGCGTCCACCCGCGACCGCTCCGTGCGCGCCTACCTCCCTGCCCTGGCGCGCGCGGCCGGCGTGACCGTCGCCCTTTCCGTGCTGGCGATGGCGCTCGCCGTGGCGCTGGGGATCGCCGTGGCGGCGGGGCGCGTGTACGGGCCGCCGGTGGTGCGCGCGGCCCTGTCCGTGTACGTGGAGGTGGTGCGCGGCACGCCCGTGCTGCTGCAACTGTTCGTGCTGTACTACGGGCTGGCGTCCGTCGTCCGGCTGCCCGCGTTCGCGGCGGCGGTCATCGGGCTGGGGCTGAACTACGCGGCGTACGAGTCGGAGATCTACCGCGCCGCCCTGCAGGGCGTCCCCCGCCAGCAGCTGGAGGCGGCGCGCACGCTGGGCCTTTCCGAGTTCCAGGCGCTGCGCCTGGTGCGCGGCCCGCAGGCGCTGCGGCACGCGCTGGCGCCCATGACCAACGACTTCGTGGCGCTGCTCAAGGACTCGTCGCTCGTGTCCGTCATCACCGTCGTGGAGCTGACCAAGCAGACGGCCATCTACGCGACCAACATCGGCAGCTGGGTGGTGCCGGGGATCCTGTGCGCGCTCATCTACCTGTCGCTTTCCCTGCCCTTGGGCCACGTGGCCCGGCGGCTGGAGCGGCGCTGGAGCGTGGCGTGAGCGGCGCGCTGGCGGTGCGCGGGCTGCAGGCCGTCCGCGGGAGCAAGCCCGTGCTGCGGGGCGTGGACCTGGACGTGGCCCCGGGCGAGATCGTGGCGCTGATGGGCGTGTCCGGCGCGGGCAAGTCCACGGTGCTGCGCGTGGTGGCGGCGCTGGAGCCGTTCGCGGCGGGCACGGTGCAGGCGGGCGGATTCGCGCTGCACCCCGGCCCCGTTCCGCGCGAGTCGCGGCTGCGGGAGCTGCGTGCCCGGGTGGGGATGGTGTTCCAGGCGCACGCCCTGTTCCCGCACCTGACGGCGCTGGAGAACGTGACGCTGGCCCCCGTGCACGCGCTCCGCTGGACGGCGGCAAAGGCGGACGCCGTGGCGATGGACCTGCTGGACGCGCTGGGCGTGGGCGCGTGCGCGGGCTCGTACCCGCGCGAGCTGAGCGGCGGCGAGGCGCAACGCGTGGCGATCGCGCGGGCGCTGGCGCCGGACCCCATGGTGCTGCTGATGGATGAGCCCACCTCCGCGCTGGACCCCGCCCGCCGCGGTGCGCTGGGCGAGACGCTGCGGGGGCTCGCGCGCCAGGGCCGCGGCCTGCTCATCGCCACGCACGACGTGGACTTTGCCCGCGCGCACGCCGACCGCGTGGTGGTGCTGCACGAGGGCGTGCTCGTGGAGGCCGGCCCCACGGCGGACGTCCTCACCCGCCCCGCCCACCCCGCCACGCGCGAGTTGCTGCTGCACGAGGCGGAGCCGGCGTAGGGGCAGGGGATCAGGGAGCGAATGAATTCGCGGCTACAACTTCACACTGTCGGCCTCCGCCGACACCACGACGGCGCGAACACAACCCCTGATCGAGCGTTTTGATTTCCTGAGGGAGCGCCCGCGCAGACCGTGCCCGTGCGCCAAACCCGGGGCGCGACCGAAGGATCTACTTCGCATGGTATGGAGTCAGCCAATGCGCCGATTCCTTGCACGGCAGGCAAGATCCTTCGTTCGGCGCCAAAGGCCTGCGTACGATGAGGTTATCGGCGGCGCCTCCCTCAGGAAAACAACGCCGCTTTGTTCGAAGCCGGTACGGGTACAACGACGAGAGCGGCGGATCTGCGATCGAGATCCGCCGCTCTCGTTTGGGTCGTCCCCCTCGGTCAGCAGACCAGGGGCAGACTGCAGTTGTACTCCACCTTGGTGCAGCAGGGGGTCTGGTTGCGCGATCCCCAGCACAGGTAGTTCACGCACGTGGCGCAGGTGTCGGCGCCGCTCTGGTGCCCCGCGACTGTTCCCCGCAGCGCCTCGTCCACCGCGTCCGTCGCGAACGTCTCCACGGCCAGGTCGTCCAGCTGGAGCTTCTGCTTGCGCATGGTCGGTTCCTCCCGCATCGGGTTCCGCTCTCCTCGTCGAGCGGCCGACCCCATGCAAATCATTTGCCGACAAGCACCTGGATCACACCGGACACGCGGCCGGGCGGTCACCGCACCCGGGTGGCGCTCGTCCAGATGTAGATCGTGGGAGAGAATCGATCGAACGCCACCACCGTCGTGCGGGGCGTGGGCGTGCCGGTGCCGCGGAACAGGTGGGCGTTGAGCCCGCCGTCGTTCTCGGGGTGGTGCTGGATGAGGCTCTCGAACCACCAGCGCCCGCTGCGGCGCGGGGAGCGGTACCGCACCGAATCGGCGGAGACGGGCTCGAGCACGGCGCGCAGCGAATCCGCCGCGGCGGGCGTGAGGTCGGCGCGCAGCCACCACTGGTTGCTGTCCAGGTCGCCCTGCATGTGGAGGTCCCGCGCGGAGCCCGGCACCCACGCCGGCAGCCATCCCCGCTGCGCCTCGCCGGCCGCCACGGCATCCGCCGCGGTCGCGTAGTGCCGGTACGGCTGCTCGAAGCAGGCGGACAGGACGAGCGTCATCGCCAGTGCCCACGGTGCCGGGCGGCGAGACATCGTTCGGCGGATCATGCGGATTCGGTTGAGGAGAGCCGGAGCAGCCCCGCCTCCGTGTGCCGGAAGCTGAGCGCGCGATAGAAGCCTTGCAGGTGCGGCTCAAAGTCCACGTGCAGCCACTCGGCGCCGCGCTCCGCCGCCGCGTTCGTCGCGGCCCGAACGAGCGCCGAGCCCAGCCCGCGGTGCCGCACTTCCGGATGCACGGTGGGATCGAGCAGGAAGGCGTGCGCGCCGCCATCCCACGCCACGTTCACGAATCCCACGATCCGCTCGCCCTCGAACGCCGCGCAGTACACCAGGCTGCGCTCCAGCACCGGCCCGAACGCGCGCGGCTCGTGCTCGGGCCACGACGCGGCGAACAGCGCGTTCAACTGCGCGTCCGTGAGCAGCGGGCAGACGAGGATCGGCGGGAACTCGCTCGCGGGCTCGGCGGATGGATCGGGTTGCGTGGGCGGATTCGGCATGGTGGCGGGAACTTCCATCATGGGAAGTTCCAATCGTGGAACTTCAAACAGTGGGATGAAAGCGGCGATCGCGCCGAGGGCCAAGCGCGTCCGGAAGGCGATGCGGAGGAGGATGGCGCCCCCCGGACGCCAATCTATCCGTGGTGTCGGCGCAGGCCGACAGTGTGAAGTTGTAGCCGCG
>DATING010001511.1:0-3190 GCA_035474555.1 Longimicrobium sp.
CGCGTCTCCGCGTGAGACGGCAGTAGAACTCCCGGGTGTACAATGGGACCGTAGATCTGGTATCACACCTCCCGCGATCCCTCCTGATCCGCCTCCGAGCCCCACCCTCCCGAATCGGCAACCCTCCGGCGGCAATCCCGCTAGATCCTGCGCAATTGATTGCTTCATGTCCGCAGGTTCGCCGCCGTTCCGTACCTGGCTGCGGTTCTTTCGGGCGGCAACACTTGCGCCGGAGCGGACGTAAAGGGCAAATATCTGCCGGAAACTGTAACCGGGGAGATGGATGGCCGAGAAGCCGTCTGTGTGGGGCCACGTGCGCGCCTGGCTGCAGGACGAGGTCCCCGCCACGATGCTGGAGGCGTACCGGCGGGCGGGCCTGTCCGTGTTCGAGCTGATGGACCGGGTGCAGGTCCGGCGGGAGGCGTGCATCGCGGACGGATTCGATGCGTGGAGCATGCCTTCGGCCCTGCGTGCCGAACGCCTGTGCGCATGGAACGCGTTCGTCCTGCAGACGCTGGGCAACGCCCTCCTGGACACGGATTACGCGGCGGACCCGGCGACAACGGGCTTTGTACCGCCAGCGACCGCGGAGCAGGCGCTCGTGTACTACGCGGCGGTGGAGGGGTGGCTGGACCGCGCGGAGCAGGCGCACGCCAACCCGGGCTATGTGCTGGACGTGGAGGTGCCCGCGGACCTTCCGCAATGGACGGCCGAGCGGCACCTGCCGGCACTGCTGCGGGCCCTGCACGCCGTGGGTGAGCACGCGGCCGCGGCTGTGGCGATGCTGCCCCAGGCCATGGACGACCCCGAGCGGCAGAAGCAGCTGCACGCGATCCGCCAGACGTTCGCGTCCGCCCGGAGCAAGGCCCGCCACGCGCAGGAGCTGAACGGACCCGATCTCGCCCGCGACCTGCATGCCCGCGTGGAGTGGTACGCGCGGCAGGCGATGGAGCTGTTCTTTCACCTGGGCCAGCTCGTGGCCGATCCCACGCGCGCCGGCGGGGTGGACGTCCCAGCCGCCGCCGTTCACCGTCCGGCGAAGGCGGTGCGGTCTCCGCTCGCGCGTCCAGTGGACGTGACGCCCCGTGTCCCGGCTGCGCAGTCCTCGGCGAAGGCAGTGGACCCGCCCGCCGAGAAGGCGGTGGCCGCGCCCAGGGTGGCGGCGCGCACCGGTCCTCCTGCCGCGGCTGCCGGGCGCGAGGCGAAGGCGGTGGAGCCGCGCGATGCGGTGGGGTCCGCTCCGCCGCCGGAGGGGCCGCTGCTCCCGGACTTCCCGGAGCTGGACGTGTGGTGCCTGACGGATGCGCGTGCGCGGAGGGTGTTGAAGTCGTCCCGCTCGCTCGCCGCAATCCGGCGGCTGTGGGCGGCGGATCCCGATCCCGCGCGCACCCTGGCCCTGCACGACGAGATCCGAGCGGCGTTCGATGGCGGCGACGTGGCATACGCCGAGGACGGCTGCGGGTCCATCGGCCACTACCACTGCTGCCCCTGGGGGCCGATCTACGTCGCCCGGCGCTCCCTGACGCTCTCCGGGCGGCGCATCCTGAAGGGCCAGCGCTTTGCCTTGGACGTGCACGTGGAGCAGAAGGGGCGCCAGACGCGGTTCAAGCGCCAGCTGATCGTGGGCCGGCTGCAGCGGGCGGACCGGGTGAACTACGGCGACGCGGAGCCGCGCACACCGGCGGTCTCCTGACACGCGTGGTCGATACCGAAGCCGCAAAATTTCGTCTTCATCGACCCCATGTTCGCGAACCCTATGAACGGGGTCGCCGGCCGTCCGGCTACGGTCGCACATCTTCCAGGGAGGTTGGATGGCGGAAAGTCCGTCCGTGTGGGGCCGCATGTTCGCGCGGTTCCAGGGCGAAGTGCCGGCGGAAACGCTGGAGGCGTACCGGCGGGCCAGCCTGCCCGTCTTCGAGCGGATGGACCAGGTGGAGGCCCGGCGGCTGGCGTGCGCCACGGAGGGCCTGACCCCCTGGACCATCCCGCCCGCCACGCGCACCGAGTTCCTGTGCGCGTGGAACGCCTTTGTGCTGCAGACGCTGGGCAACGACATCGTGGAGGCCGACTACGCCGAGTATCCCGCCACGGCCGGCTACGTGCCCCCCGTGACGGCGGACCAGGTGATGGCGTACTTCTCGGAGGTGGAGGGGTGGCTGGACCGCGCGAACCAGGCGCAGGCCAACCCCGACTACGCGCTGGACGTGGACGTGCCGGCGCAGCTGCCGCCGTGGAGCGAGGTAGAGCCCTGCCCGGAGTCGCACCTGCGCGGGCTGGTCAGCGCCATGCGCGCGGTGGGCGAGCACGCTGCGGCCGCCATGGCCGTGCTCCCGGCGTCTGCGCCGGAGCCGGCGCAGCAGAGGCAGCTCAACCGCATCCGCCAGCTGTACGCGTCCGCCCAGGGCAAGGCGCGCTACGCCGCCGAGTTGCACGGGGCCGATCCGCCACCCGCCGTGCAGGAGCGCGTGGAGCCGTACGCCCGCGAGGCCATCGAGATGTTCTACGAGCTGGGCCAGCTGATCGCGGACCCCGCGCTCGCCGGCGAGGGGGCGGAGGGCGAACCGGCGCCCGCACCGGGGAAGGCGCCCCTGCTGCCGTCCCAGCCGGGATTCGACCGGTGGATGCTCACGGAGCCGGACGCGCGCGCCGCGCTCAAGAAGGACAAGCGGGCGCGGGAGGCCATCGAGCGCATCTGGCGGATGGACCCCGATCCCCTGCGCACCGGCTCCATCTTCCGGGAGATCCAGGCGGCGATGGACCGGGGCGACGTGGGCTACGCCACCACCCGCGACGGAAGCCGCGTGGGGCACTGGTTCCGCTGTCCCTGGGGCCCCATCTACGTGGCGAAGCGTGCCGTCGAGCTGGACGGGGTGCGGCTGCTGGCGGGCCAGCAGTTCGTCTTCGAGGTCAGCGCGGCGGAGGCCGGCGCGGCAAAGGGCAAGCGCGGCAAGGGCTTCACCCGGCGCATCCTCCTGGGCACCTTCAAGGCGACGGAGAGCGTCGTCTACGACGAGCCTGGGCGGGGCGCATAAACCGAGACGGGCCCGGCGCATCGCCGGAACCAACTGGATCTACGGAGTGCGGGGGAGTGGATGGCGGAGAATCCGTCCGTGTGGGGCCGGATGGTCGCCCGGTTCCAGGGCGAGGTGCCGGGGTCGACGCTGGAGGCATACCGGCGCGCCAGCCTCCC
>DATING010001512.1:0-4574 GCA_035474555.1 Longimicrobium sp.
GCCACCGGCCCACCCCGCCGCCCGGGCGAGCAAGCTGCGCAAGGCGCAGAAGAAGGCGAGCCGCCGCCGGCGGAAGTAGCCGCCAGGCGGCGCGTCACCGTCGAACGAGCAGAGCCCCGGCGCATCCTCGCGCCGGGGCTCTCGTCACGTCAGGGGATGCCGGTGCCGCCGTCCGCCGCCGCAGGCGAATCATCTACCTGTCACCTGTAACCTGTAACCTGAAACCTGTAACCTGTAACCTGTAACCTGTAACCTGTAACCTGTAACCTGGCACTTGGGACTCGGCACTCGGCACTCGGCACTCTCAGCTCGCCACGTCGATCACCTTTACGTCAAAGGTGCCGCCGGTGATGATGAACTGGTCCAGGTCCGCCGTCCCTTCCTGGCCCAGGCACCGGCCCGTGCCGCTGAACGTGCCCTTCGCGCGGTTGTCGCTGATGGAGTTGAGGCGGATGCGGCCTTCGTACAGGTAGCAGCTGTACTTGGCCTGGTCAAAGACGCCCGTGGTCTGCACCTCCAGCGCCAGCGACACCTCCGGGCACAGCTCGCCGGGGCACACACCATCGATCTCCGCGCTTCCCACGTCCAGGCGCGGGATGGTGACGTCGGCAAAGTCCGCCGTCTGCTGCGCCGGGTGGGCCACGTTGGAGAGGACACGGAACGCGGTCTGACTGGCGACGCGCTGCCCGATGGCGAACGTCTGGGTGATCTGGGCGCCGGCCAGGGACGGGTCGCCCTGGGCCTCGTACGTGCCCTGGACGGAGCCCTCCGGCCCCGAGCCCGAGTAGCTGAAGCGGATGGTGCTGGCCCCCGCCGACTCGGTGGGGCCGTCGTTGTCGCCGCACGCGGCCAGGGCCGCCAGCAGCAGGGAAAGCGCCGCCGTCCGGGCAAAGCGGGCCGCGCGGGGAGCGGTGGAGCGGGGGAGTATCGTCGCGTTCGTCATGGCTGGTAGGAATCGTGGGAGGTGCCGTTCGTGCTGCGTCGTGCGGCACCCCGAGGGGGCAAAGGGGGCACCATCCGGCCGCCACGTGCGCATCGTGTTCCGGCGTAATGCGTTGGATTCGGCAGCCGCTCATCGGCCCCCTATTCGCCCGTCATCCCGAGTGGACACGCGCCGAAATTCGTTGTCGACAAAACCGGACAGGTGCATTCCTGCCCACGGCGGAACGCCCCGATGAGGCGAGCCGCCTTGCTGTTGTATCCAAACCTCCTACTTTGCGTCATCATCCGCCGGGTGGCGGCCATTGGGTATGGTCGTCCGCCAGGGGAACGTCACGTCATCACCCTCGCATCAAGGGACGCCCAATGACTCGCATCCAGTTGATCAAGCGCGTGCTCTACGTGGTACCGGTGGTTGGGTCGGTGGTGTTCGGAACGGCCCAGGCGTTCGCGTCGTCCACGCCGCGGGAGGCGCTGGCCTGCACCACGGACAAGCAGTGCAGCCTCTCCTGCGGCTCCCCGGGCGGCATCTGCAGATCCGGCGTCTGCATCTGCAAGTGAGCCGCTGCTGAGTCGGCGGTGCGTGCCCGCTGGCCTGGGGCCCGCTGGATCAGGACCCACCGCGGGAGGTCACGGCGGCGGAGATCGGCGCGTATCGCCGGATGTGGCGCGACCTGACGGCCAGCAATCCCCAGGCGGCCGGGATGGCGGACCGTGCGGCCGCCGAGCTCCCGTTTCCCCGCACGCATCCCGCGTTCACGGCGCTGCGGCTGGACGCGGACGGCGTGCAACGACCTCCTGTCCGGCATCACGGATTCGTATCGTGGGGCCCCACCGGAGCAGGTAGGGATTGCGAGCGAGGAGGTCGTGGTTCGGCGGGTGTCTGCGGGAGAATCCGCTTCCATATTGTACATCGATCGCGTGCGGTACGTTGACGCCGGGGATCCACACAACATCAACCGGGTGGTGAAGGTCGTGACGACCGAGGCCACTCGGAACCAGGTCGCCGCGCTCAACCCGCAACCCGGCGATCGGGTGATTCTCTCCACGACGTTCGGGAGCATCACCAAGCAGGTCGGTAGCCTCGCCACCCCCGACTGGCCCGGGCCAAACCGGTACGAATATCCAATTGGCTTCCACTACATCACCGCCATCGCGCGCGCCGGCAACTGAACGATGAAGAACCGACGTGGTTTCAGCCTCCTGGTGCGCTTTGCACTCGTAGCCGTTTGCGCTCTGCCGGTGGCCGGGTGCGACTCCATCGCGGATCTCATGTTCGGCGAGAACTACGAGGGGCCACCGCCGGCAGAGGAAGACATCACCAACGAGGTGGCAGTCGTCCGAAGCACGGTCGTGGCGGAGTCTGGCCTGATCGTGCTGCTGGTCGACCGCGTGCGGTACGTGGACGCAGGTGATCCGCACAACGTGAATCGGGTGGTCCAGGTATATTCCGGCGACGCGATGCGTGAAACGGTCGCCGCGCTGAACTTGAGCGCCGGAGAGAGCGTGCTCATCTCCACCGAGTACCAGAGCTACACGAACGTGATGGGGATCAGGTCCGTTCCCAACTGGCCCGGACATAACGCTTACGAGTATCCCATCGCGATCCACGGCGTCACCGCGATCGCGCGGACCGGCAGCTGATCCGGCCGTCTGCCCGTTCCCGGCATCGGGGGGCGTGCGGCGCTGCGCGGCCGATGACTATGCGAAAAGAGGCCCCGGCGAACCGCTCGCCGGGGCCTCTCCGCGTCATTCGGCCAGCCGCCGCACCACCTCCACCGCGCCGCTGTATGACGGTGATGCAAGCCCGCTCGTCCCGCGGACCGATCATCATCCCGTCGCCGCGTCGCCTGGGGCGGGTCGCGTTCTCGCGGGCCGGGGGATTCAGCTCCGCGCGTCAGCCAGCTTGACGTTGAACTCGCCGTCCATGATGCGGAAATCGTCCAGGTTCTCCCAGCCGGGCGAGCCCGTGCAGCGGCCCGTGCCGGAGAAGCTGCCCCGCACCCGTGTGCGGCTGATCTCCAGGATGCGCACGGCGCCGGTCTCGGCAACGCAGGTGTATTGCGCACCGGATGCCGTGGCGGGGGAAAGCCGCAGCCGCAGCACGATTCCCGTGCAGAGCTCGGCGCCGCATCCGGGCTGCACCTCCGCTGTGCCCGGTGTCGTCCGCGTGACGGTGAGCGCAAGGTTGTCCGCATGCCCCGTGGGGGTGCGCCAGTTGGAGACGAGTTGCAGCGCGCCTTGCCGGCGGTGCCGCTCACCGGCCGCGAAGGTGTACCCCAGCGAAGGCGTGCCCGGCTGGGGATCGCCCGCCACCTCGTTTCCCCCGTCCACGCGAACCTCCGTGCCGCGGGCCACGAACGAGTAGCGGAAGGTGCTCGGCCCGTCGTCCACGGGCTCGGTAGTGCCTTCGCAGCCGGCCAGGGTGGCCAGCAGCACGGGTGCGAGGGCGAGCCGGGCCGCACGGGCGCGCGCGGACCGGCGGAGTGTCGTGATGCGAGGTAGCATGGATCGTGGTGCCGGTGGTCGGGATCCTGGTTCGGACGAACGCCCCGCGCCGTGCGGGGAGTTGGGCGCGGCGGGGTCCGCGGCGCCCACAGTCCCCATAACGCTTGTCGACAACCGGGTGTGACAGCGCACCCGCCGCCGTATCGATCTTCGCATCCTCGTCGCGGGGGCGCGCGCATCCATCGCGCGGGCGTCGCCCCGGCGCCGGTCCATCACACCATGCGGAGGGCCCCGGCGCATCCTCCGCGGCGGGGCCCTCGCGGGTCCGATCTCAGGCGGCCAGGCGCCGCACCACCTCCATCGCGCCGCGCTTGTACACCGTAATGCACACCAGCTCGCCCTGCGGATCGATCACCATCCAGTCGCGGTGCCGCTTGCGGATCTCCCACCCGGGCTGCGGGTTCGCGGCGGCGAGAGCCTCGCCCTGCTGCGCACGTGCCATGGTGCACTCTCCTGTCTCTTGACCCTCGGCGCGCCGCAGGGCAACTTTGGCGTGCGAGGCGGCCTTCGGGTCGGTTCGTGATCAGGGCTGGTCGAGCGCTTCTGCCAAGGAGAGTCGGCCAGCCTTGCTTTTCGCCCTGCTGGATACAAATATACTGACAAGGCTGCTGCCTGTCAACACTTTTGCGACCAAGGGTGATGGATTTCAAGACTGCCACCGACCGGCTTACCGCGGCCAAGATCACGGCCGACGACATCGCCGAAGCATGCGGCGTGGTGCGCAACAGCGTCGCGCGCGCCCGCTTGGATCCATCGAGCTCCGCCTACCGCTCGCCGCCCCCGAACTGGAAGCCGGCGCTGGCACAGCTGGCGCGGGAGCGGATAGAGGAATTGCGGACTATATTGCAGGCGCTAGAATCACCCATGCCTGATCCGGGCTCAGCCAACACCGAAGAACGCCGTTAAAGGTACTTTAGAGCGTCGGCTACGACTTCGCGTTCAAATGGTGATAGTTCTAGACTCGCGAAGTCGATGTTCTTCAGTGCCTCCAAACTTAAATCCAATTCAGAGCTATCTCCGAGTAGAGGACGCAGCTTGCTCCCGACCTGTAACGGGATTCCGTACTCATCCAACGCAGCGATCCCAGCAGGCAAAAAGTAGTTTTCTATCTGGTTCGCGAATGCACT
>DATING010001513.1:0-4025 GCA_035474555.1 Longimicrobium sp.
GCCGGGTCGCCGAGCACGCGCGGGCGGTTGCCGCGCGCCGGCTCGCTCCGCGCGACGCGGGTCTCCGCGCGCGCGTTCAGCACGCGCGCGGCGTCCGCGTACAGGCGCAGGCTGGTGCCGGCGCGAAGCTCGTCCGTGGCGGACAGATTCAGCGCGCGGATCTGCTCCGGCGTCAGGCCGGCCAGCTGGGCCAGCCCAGAGAGCGTCTCACCCTCCCGCACGCGGTACGTGCCGAATCCACCGCGCTGGCGGAACTCCGAGGCCGCGTACGCCTGCTGAAGCGCGCGGCCCTGGCCCACGGGCACCCACACCCAGTAGTCGCGCGGCGCCACCTGCCGGAACAGGTGCGGGTTGAGCTCCGTGAGCTCGTTCAGCGACAGGTTGCCCACCTGCGCCAGCACGCTCAGCGGCGTCGCCAGGTCCACGCGCACGCTGTCGAACGCAAAGCGGCGCACCGGCCCCGGCGCCGGGTACCCGAAGCGCACCGGGTCCTTGGCGATGATGGTCGTGGCGTACAGGCGCGGCACGTAGCGCCGCGTCTCCTGCGCCAGGTCGCCGCGGTTGGCCAGGTCCCAGAAGTCGCGCGCGCCAAAGCGGCCCATGCCGCGGTTGATGCGCCCCTCACCCGCGTTGTACGCCGCGGCCGCCAGCGCCCAGTCGCCGTTGAAGCGGCGGTTCAGGTAGCGAAGGTGGCGCGCGGCGGCGTGCGTGGCGCGGACGGGATCCATCCGCTCGTCCACCGTTTCGTCGATGCGCAGCCCCATCCCGCGGCCCGTGCTGGGCATGAACTGCCACATCCCCACCGCGCCGGCGTGGCTGCGCACCGTGGGCCGGTAGCCGCTCTCGATCATCCCCAGGTAGCTCAGGTCGCGCGGCACCCCGTGCGACGCAAAGACGTCGCGCACCCACTCGTGGTAGCGCTCCGCGGTCCGCATCCACCCGCCCACCACCGCGTGGCGCTGGTGCACCAGGAACTCCAGCTCGTTGCGCACCGCCAGGTTGGCTTCCACCGGCAGGTCGTACTGCGCGCTCCCCAGCAGGTCCGCGCCGATGACGGCCGACGACCCCGTGGGCGGCGCCGCGTCGATGGGCGTGACCGTCTCCAGCGGGGGCGGCGGCGGCGCGTCGGGCGCGGGGGCCGGGGCCGGCGCGGTGGCGACGGGGCGTCCGCCGCCGCATGCCGCGGCGGACACGAGCAAGCACAGGCCTGCGATGGTCTTTACATGCATCGGCACTTCTGGACTACGGGAAAACGGAGGGCGACGACGGCCCAGGCTGGCGAAGCTAGCGCGCCGCCGTGGCTTGGGCCAGAGTGTCCGTCCGGTTCGATGGGGATCGTGCGGCGGGATCGCGCACCCGTATGCGTCCGGACTCGGCGGATGTGCACCGTGGCCGAGCCCGCGCCCCGGCGACTGAAGTCGCGGCTTCGAAACCGTGATGTCGGCCTTCGCCGACGGACCGCGGCACGGCGGGGAGCCGTGGAAAATCGGCAATCATCCGCCGGCGACAACCCGTACCCGACGCGGGCGAGGGATTCGTCTCCGCGACGAAGGGTTGCGGTGCAGTCCACACAGGTGGACTTCGTGTAGTTGTTGCGGCGAATTCATTCGCTCGGCGGGGACTTCGCCCGGGATGACACGGCCAGACCTTCGCCGATCCTGATCATCTACCGATCCCCATCATCCCCCGCCGATTCACCCCACGCGGCCGTGCTCGTACAGCTCGCAGAGGCGGCGGACGTATTCGGCTTCGCGCTGGGCGTCGGCCTCGGGGCCCAGGGTCAGGCCGCGCAGCACGCGCCACCGGTGGAACGCCAGCTCGCTCGCCACCCGGTGCAGCTCGCGGCGCGTGCGCCAGTGCGGGATTCCGCCGCGCCGCCACGCCGTCAGGCTGGCCCCCAGCCGGGCGCGCACCTGGCACAGGCAGTCCAGCTCGTCGTGGCTCAGGATGCCGTCGCCCACCAGCGGCGCCAGGTGCTCGCGCAGCACGCGCCCCTCGCGGCGCAGCGACAGGTAGATGAGCGTCAGCACCCCGATGAACGTGGGCAGCATCACCATCAGGTACAGCGCGAAGAACCAACCCTCGAAGCTCGCCGCCAGGTTCCACAGCGAGTGCAGGGCGATGGCGACCGTCAGTCCCAGGAAGGGCGCCGCCCAGCTGCGCGCCTGCCCGTGCCGCTCGCGCACGATCCCCAGCCCGATGCCGAACATGCTCGTGAACAGCGGATGCGCGAACGGCGACAGCATCCCGCGGAGAAAGAACGTCACCACCGAGCTTTCGCGCCCCTCGGCGATGGCCGCGCCGTAGTACTGCACGTTCTCGATCATGGCGAAGCCCAGCCCCACCATGGCCGCGTAGACCACCCCGTCCACCACCCCGTCGAACTCGTCCTTGAGCTCGCGGAACAGGATCAGCAGCGCGAAGCCCTTGGCCAGCTCCTCCACCACGGGCGCCGTGACGATGGAGCCGAACAGTTCCGCCGCGTCCGGACCCGCCACGGCGCCCACCACGTCCTGGCTGAGCATGTTCACCAGCAGGGCCACGAACACGGCCACCGTGGCGCCCCACGCGAACGTCTGCCACAGCGTGCGGGCCGGCTCCGGCTCAAAGCGGTCCAGCCACAGCACCAGGATCACGTACACGGGCACGGGCACCACCGCCACGATGAAGCCCACGCTGAACGCGCGAATCCCCAGGTCGCCCGCGATCAGCCCCAGGCTGATGGCGCCGCAGATGAGCGCGCCCCGCGTGAGCATGCGGTGCGGCTGTGCCTCCACGGGCACCAGGGAAGGTCGGACGGGGGGAATGTCCCGTTCTTCGGCGGCCATCGGGATCGCAAAGGGGGCGGCGCGGCTCAGGGAAGCGTACCGAACGCCTCCGTGAGTACCCGCCGTCGGTGGTCGAAGATCGCCTCCAGCTTGGGGGCGACCAGGAAGGGGCGCGCGGGCCCGGCGCCCGGCGGCAGCGCGTAGTGAACGATGTCGCCCACCTCCACGCCCCCCGGCACCTCGCGGAACAGGTGCTGGTGGTGCCAGAAGCGGTAGGGGCCAAAGCGCTGCTCGTCCACGAACAGGCGATGCTCGTCCACGTGCGTGATCTCCGTCACCCACGTCACGGGCACGCCCAGCAGCGGGCGCACGCGGTAGGTGATGATCATCCCCGCGTACATCCGCTCCGGCAGCTTCGACGTGACCTCGAAGCCCATCTGCGGCGGGGTGATCTTCGCCAGGTTGCGCGCGTCGGAAAAGAAGTCCCACGCCTGCGCCACCGGAATGGGGAGCCGCTGCTCCCGCTCGAACACGTGTAGCTTCATCCGCGTTCCCTCCTGCTGGTCCGTGGCCCCGCCCACAGCCCGGCGCGGGGGAAATGTAGCGCCGCGAACGCATCCTGTCGCGGGGCCGAGACAACGTACAATGTATGTTCAAGGTTCAGGCCGCCGCGAGGGGTGGGCGAGGGGCGCGGCCTTTGGAGGATGCACGGCGGATGCGGGGACGGGGACAGGAACGGATGAACGGCGGGATGCGGGCGTGCCCCTCCGCTGCGCTCCGGGTCGGGCTGCGCGCGCCGTAGGCAACGATACAACTGTTGCCAACGGCGCCGAGCCCCCTGCGCGTCAGGGCAACGATACTGCTGTTGCCCCGCCGCTCCGGGGTCTCGGCCCTGCGGGCGCGCATCCCTCACGCGGCCCCTCCCCCGGCCCCTCCCCGCGCAAACTGCCGCGCGGAGAGGGGAGAACGGCTCCGGACCGCCGGGTCCGCGCGGGGCCCTCACCCCCGCCCCCTCTCCCGTACACGACCTTTCGTCACCCTCGATTACCATCCCTGTACGGGAGAGGGGGAGAACTCCGCGCTCCCACCGAGCTCGCCGACGCGCTGGATCTCGCCCCCGCCCCAACCCCTCCCCCGAAGTTGGGGGAGGGGTCGCCGGCCGTCGCGAGGAACGAGCGAAAAGGCCGGCGGGGGAGAGGGCCCCCGTCGCGCAGCGACGGCACTTCATCCGCCCCGGCCTCCCCCGCCCCCCCTCCT
>DATING010001514.1:0-4143 GCA_035474555.1 Longimicrobium sp.
CCTGAACTGCGCGATTTTCCCCTTCGACTATTCCCACGCTGGCCGAGTTGGCCCGGTCCGTTGACAGGTTCCCGGCGCGTGATCATCGTTGATCCGAACGCTGCCTGCTTCGTTTACTTCCGGAGGGCCGATGGACCCGTACTATACTCCGCCTCTCTCGCTGGAAGGCTGGCGTGAGATCGAGGACGAGATCGCGAACGGATCCCCGATGACGCCCGAACGGCGCGCCATGTTCGAGCGTGTGTGGGCGAGAGAGAGCATCCGCAAGCGCGCCTCCGTGGAAGCGGAGACGGCCAAGCGGGTGTGAGCATTCGAGCACAGGCAGAAGTACCGGGCGGGTCAACGATGGCCCGCCCGCTTCTTTTCCCCCTTCGAGAATGCTACCGGCGTGTTTTTCTCATTGTCACCGGACGAACTCATCAGCCATCGGCTGGAAGATCCCCTTCTGCCCGCTTTCGACTGCAGGCGTGAGGCGCAGAACAGGTTTCTGCGCGAATCCGCCTGGCACGACCAGCAGGAGTGGCTCTCGACCACGTACCTTTACTACGCACACGGGATACTGGTCGCGTACGCCACGATCTCCGCGAGCGCGCTGACGCTCGGAAGCAGGGAGCGCCCCCGTGCAATCCGCCGCAAGGCGACCAGCGCGATCAAGCTGCTCCAGTTCGGAGTCGATCGCCGGTTTCAGGGCTTGGGCGTTGGCACAGAGGTTCTCGCGGACGTCATCGCATTCGCCCGGGAGTGCTCACCGCGGATCGGCTGCCGCTACCTTGCACTGGACGCTCAGCCAGACCTCGTGCGCTGGTACGAGGCCAGGGGTTTTCTGATCAACAAGGCTGAGCAGAAGCACCGTATCGCGGCAGCGATGGGCAAACGCCCGATCGATCAGATCGCGGTCAGCATGCGATTCGACCTGATGGACGTCTGACCGGTCGCGCTCTCCCTCACCGCCCGCCGAAGTAGCCGATGCCGCGGGCCATGGCGGTGGCGGCGAAGACCATCGCGATCACCAGGGCGGCCTGCACGTAGCTGATGGTCGCCAGCCGCGCCGCGGGGCCCGTGTCGATCTCCACCCCCTTCTTTCGCGCCGCGCGCCAGCGGACGAGCGTGACGGCGGGCCAGATCTCCAGCAGGGTAATGAGCACGAACAGCCCCATCTTCAGATGGAACGCGCTGTTCTGCAGGTAATAGCCGGTCCCCTTCTCCAGCCCGCCGAACGCGCGCACCAGCCCGGTGCCCAGCCACAGCACGGCCGCCACGCCCCAGGCGCCGTCCGCCGCGAACGCCCGCCCGAACGCCGCCGGGTCCGGCAGCGCGCGCAGGGCACGCGCCCGCGTCCACACCGCCCCCAGCCCGATCCCCAGCGCCAGCAGGTGCACCGCCGCAAAGATCCATCGCACCATCATCGTGAGCCTCCGTCCCGGATTCTGAGTCCATCCTCCCTTCGCGAGGTCCCGCCCTGCCCGCCAAGGCACCTCCGTCCGCGGCGGGGCAGCCCACAATCTTCGTCCCCGCGCGCGGCGTGGAAAGGCACGCGCGCCGTCGCCGCCGGGAGAGCAGCGCGGGCGGCCGAACGCGACGGCCCCGGAGAAGTGGCACGCGCGTTGCTCTCCGCGGGTGTACCCGAGATCCGTATCTCACGCGCCGCCGGGCCGCCCTCGCACGGCACCCGGCGGCACTCGCACCCGGCGCCAAGGCCATGTCCCTGCACCTGTTCAGCACCCCGGTCCAGTGTACGCGCTGCGGCACCGTCGTGGACGATCCGACCGTCGACAAGTGCCCCACCTGCGGCAACCTGCTCAAGGAGCGCCGTGCCCCCCGCCGCCTTGCCGGCGTGGAGACGCGCTACAGCGGCCTGCGCACCCTGCTGGGGGTGCTCCGCTTCCTCGGCGTGCTGGTGCTGATGCTGGGCGGCCTGGTCTTTTTCTCCACCCTGGGCGACGACGGGCTGTCGGGCACCCAGGGCGCGGCCATGTTCGTGGGCAGCATCGTGGTGGCCGTGCTGATGTTTGCGGCCGCCGGCGCGTTCGTGCTGATGATGGACATCGAGGAGAACACGCGCTCGTCGTTCCGCATGCAGCAGCGCATGCTGGAGCTGATGGACGGTGACCGCCCCGAGGGCGCACCGACCGCGGGGGAGGGGAGCGTGGAGGTTCCGCCCGCCCCCGCCCGCCAGACCCTGTAGGGAGTTGCTGAGACGATGAAGTCGATCCGACGCACCGCCGTCCCCGGCGCGCTGGCCCTGGCGCTCGTGGGCGGCGGTCTGCTTGCCGCGAAGGCCGGCACGCAGACGGGCACCGGCCCCCTGCAGGCCCAGGCCGCCGCGATGGTGCCCAACCCGGGCGAGTGGAGCGTGCTGGCCTGGTCGCTGGACCGCAACGAGCCGCTGTTCGCCATCAACGCCGAGCAGCCCATCATCCCGGCCAGCAACAACAAGGTGTACAGCGCCATCTGGGCGCTGGGCGTGCTGGGCCCCGACCACCGCTTTCCCACGGACGTGCTGATCACGGGCCCCGTGGAGGGCGGCGTGCTGCGCGGCGACGTGGTGATCCGCGGCTCGGGCGACCCGGCGTTCGGGTACCCCGAGTACGACAAGGACCCCATGGACTCGCCGCGCAAGATGGCGGCGGCCCTTCAGCGGATGGGTGTGCGCACGGTGCAGGGGGGCGTGATCGCCGACCCGTCCGTGCACGACCAGGTGAACTACGGGCCGGACTGGCCGCGCGACACGGGCAACGGCGCCGCGCGCTACGCACCGACGGTGAGCGGGTTGCCCTTCAACCGCAACATGCTGTGGGTGCGGATGACACCCGGTCAGGGCCAGGGCTACATGCGCGAGCCGGACGTGCCGGAGATCCCCATCATCAGCAGGGCGAGCGGTGGCGCCAACGCGTACGCCGTCCGCAAGCCGGACGAGGACACGGTGCGCATCCGCGGCGGCACCCGCGGGCGCTTTGGCGTGGGCGCGTACGAGCCGGCGTGGCTGGCGGGCGGGGCCCTGCGGCAGGCGCTGCGCGAGGCGGGCATCCAGGTCACGGGCCCGCTGCGCATCGCGCCGACGCCCCGGGGCGCGGTGGTGGTGCACCGGCACTTTTCCATCCCGCTGATGGACATGACGTTCCAGCTGGGCCGCAAGAGCGACAACTTCTTCGCCGAGCACGTGTGGAAGGCGGCCGTCGCCAAGGCCACGGGCCGCGGCACGTTCGCGGGCGGCGGCGCGGCGTCGGCGGTGTTCTTTCACGACCAGGCCGGCGTACCGTGGGGGCAGGTGTGGCAGGCGGACGGCTCCGGCCTCTCGGCGCAGAACCGCACGAGCGCCAACGGCTTGGTGCGGGCGCTGATCTACGCGCACAAGCAGCCGTGGGGCGCCCGGTTCCACGAGTCGCTTTCCATGGCCGGCGACCGTGACGGCACCATGGCGCGCATGTTCGTGGGGCAGCCGGCGGCGGGCAACCTGCACGCCAAGACGGGCTACATCAACGACGTGCGCACGCTCAGCGGCTACGTGAAGACGGCGAGCGGGGAGAACGTGGTCTTCTCGTTCCTGTACAACGGCCGCAACACGGGCGGATCGCGCGCCGTGCAGCAGAACCTGGGCAACCTGCTGGCGAGCTACAGGCGCTGATCAGCCGCCATCGATCGCCCGGAAGGCCGCCAGGCTTTCCGGGCGATGCCGTGCGCCATACATTCTCTTTTCATGACGTAATTTCCACTCCACGCACCAGGGGGGACCATGACCAAGAACGTGATCAAGCGGGGCCTGTTCGCCGCCGTGACGGCCGTGTCGCTGGCGTTCGGCGCGGCGCAGGCGTTCGCGGCACCCGCGCCGGTGGAGGCCAAGGGCGCGTACTGCCTGTGGCACGAGTGCCGGGCGATGTGCGGGTACGGCTGCGGCGGCGAGTGCGTCGGGAACGACTGCTACTGCGACTGCTGACGCGGACGCGGGCCCTCACCCGGACTCGCCGAGGCTCGTCCACCCTCTCCCACAAACTGCGTGGGAGAGGGTGTACACTTCGAACGGGCGGTTGGGCGGGGCGCCGGCTCTCCTCGGAGGCGCCACAGTGAGCGCAGGCGAGGCCGGCTTCCGTCGTGGAAGCCGGCCTCGTGTTTTGCGGAGGTATCCTTCGCTCTCAGGATGACGTT
>DATING010001515.1:0-2964 GCA_035474555.1 Longimicrobium sp.
ATGCGAATGCGGCGGTGTAGCGCATCCACGATAACACAGCGGGATGCGCGTACAAGGGAGACGTTCATCCCTCGACCGCACTAACGCACTAACCCACTTACGCACTCACAACTCCACCTCGCCCTGGATGCAGGTGATGGCGGGCCCGCCCACCCACACGGTGCCGTCCGCGTCCTGCTCGATCCACGGGCGGCCGCGGCGCCCCAGGCGGGTGCCCTGGCTGGCGAGGTACGGCGCCGTCGCGCGGCCGCTGGCGAGCAGCCACTGCGCCAGCGAGGCGTTCAGGCTTCCTGTCACGGGATCCTCGCGCATGGCCCCCTGCTCGTCGCTGAACACCGCCCGCACCTCCCACGCGCACTCCGCGAGCGGCGGATACGCCCCCACGATCCCGATGTCCAGGCTCCCCTCGCCGGACCACCGGCTGAAGTCGGGCTCCACCGCCAGCACCGCGGCGGCATCCTTCAGCAGCACCGCCACCCATCCGGGCCCGTTGTCCGCCCACTGCGCGTCCACGATCTCGCCGCGGCCAATCCCCAGCACCGACGCCAGCTGATCCACCATCGCGTCATCCACCGGCCCTGTGCGGATGAGCGGCGGCGCGGCGAAGGCCAGCCCCCGGTCGCCGCGCCGCACGGGCACGAGCCCCGCGCCGCACTCCTGCACGATGCGGCCGCCATCCCGCGGGACGCCGCCCGCCGTGAGCCACGCGTGGCAGGAGCCCAGCGTGGGATGCCCCGCGAACGGAAGCTCCCGCGCCAGGGTGAAGATCCGCACCCGGTAGTCGGCCTCGGGCGTGGTGGGCGGGAGGATGAACGTCGTCTCGGAAAGGTTGGTCCAGCGCGAGAACTGCTGCATCTGCTCCGTGGAAAGATCCTCCGCGTCCAGCACCACCGCGAGCGGATTGCCCAGGAACGGGACGGGCGAAAAGACGTCGACCTGCTGAAAACGGCGGCGCATTGGCAGATGGGTTTCGTGGTAAAATGAGTGATGCGCGGGATGCTCCATCCCGCGCGCCGTTGGTGTCGGCGGAGGCCGACCGTGTGAGGGTAGAGCCGCGAATTCAGTCGCTCTCCGCGCCTCGGCGGAGGCCCTCACCCGGGTTCGTAAACCTCACCCACCCTCTCCCACAAACTGCGTGGGAGAGGGTATACACCCCAGCCCCAGCCCGGATGGCACACCCCGTGTCGGTGCACAGGCTTTCCCACTCGCGTGGTGTCGGCGGAGGCTGACAGTGTGAGGCGAGAGCCGCGAATTTATCCGCGGATTAAACGCCGGGCGCAAGCGGGCGATCCGCCGATCCCGGATCAGTCCGCGTCCTCCGGCGGCTCGAACAGCGCCACCTCGTCCACGGGGACGAAGCCGAGCTTGTGCGCGAGCATCCACGACGCGGGGTTCTCGGGGATGCTGGCCCACACCGGCTGCCTGCCCCGCGCCTGCATGTGGTGGATGAGATACGTCACGCACAGCGCCCCGTACCCGCGCCGGCGGTGTGCTTCCAGCGTGTCGATGCTGATGTCCCACAGCGTCTCCGTGACCGCGCCGGCATAGCAGAACGAGACGGGGCGCCCGTCCACGAAAGTCGCCGCGATGGGCGAGCCCTCCGCGCAGGCCACCAGCTCCCCCGCCAGTTCCGCGGGCACGTCCAGCGCGGCGAGCTCCGCCGCGTCCACGAAGCGCACCTGCCCCGGCGCCACGTCGGGCAGCCGGGGCGCGTCGCCCAGCCGGTGCAGGATGGCGCGCGTCGCCGTCCACGCCGGCAGCAACCGCGCGATCCGATCCGCCTCCTCCAGCGGCGCGACCAGGCTGCCGCCGCCGGTGCTGCGTGCGGCCGCGTCGCGAATGATCTCGTCCGCCGGCGCGCCCACGACGATGATGCCGCCCATCCCGCCCGGATCCAGGATTACGAACGACAGCTCCGGCTCCTCGCGCACGCCCAAGATCTCGCACGCGCCGCCGCGGAGCATCGACCGCGCCTCCACCCACCGCGGCACGTCCGGCAGCCGGTCCGCGAGCGCGTGCCCCAGCGCAATCCCATCATCGATGCGGCGATCCGGTCGTCGTGGTTTGTGGCAGCCCGGCCCGAGCACGCGGCGGAAGAGCGAATGAATTCGCCGCAACGACCACACGAAGGCCGCCTGCGCGGACTGTCCGTCACGGGCCCGTGCCACGCCACCGGCGCGGCACTCCGCCTGGTCGATCAGTGGTGTCGGCGGAGGCCGACAGTGTGAAGTTGTAGCCGCGAATTTATTCGCTCCCGCCCGTCCCATCGCTCTCGTCCGGCCCGGCGTGTGACAGCCCCAGACCGTGCACCCGCGGGATCGCAGAGCGAATGAATTCGCCGCAACGAACACACGAAGTCCGCCTGCGCGGACTGTCCGTCATGGGCCGGTGCGACGCCACCGGCACGGCACTCTGCCTGGTCGATCAGTGGTGTCGGCGGAGGCCGACAGTGTGAAGTTGTAGCCGCGATTTCAATCGCTCTCTTCTCGCCCGCGATTGATCTTCCGGCCACGATTGGTTTACCCGGCCGCGATTGATCTCACCAACGCGCGCGATCTCGCACCTTCGCGCCCGATCCATCCCACCTTCCGCCCGTTGTCCCTCCCCCTCAACGCTCCCGCGCGCCCGATGGTTCCCGGGCCCGCTCAACCAGCGGCGGCGGCGTCCTGCAGGGCGCGGAGAAAGGCGCGGGTCGCGGTACAGGCGTGCCGCGCGGTCGCCCGCACCACGGCCATGGTCCGCTGCGGCACGGGGTCCACCAGGCGGGCGATGGCGAGCCCTTCCCGCTCCGCACGGGGCAGGATGTACCGCGCGGGGAGCACGGAAACGCCCATCCCGGCCCGCACGGCGGAGCAGATCCCCTCGATGGCCGTGATCTCCGCCACCACCTTCTGCCGGCTCCCCGCCTCCTCCAGCACCGCGTCGATCCCCTGGCGCAGGCAGTATCCGCCGGGCGGCACCACC
>DATING010001516.1:0-3423 GCA_035474555.1 Longimicrobium sp.
AGGGCACCATCGGCTACATCCGCGAGAACCACGTGATGGCCGAGCGGGCCTTCGAGTGGCGGGTGCTGGAGTGGGAATCGGCGCTCTCGCACTCGTCGCACCCCATGATCATCGACCGGCTGGCGGACCTGGCCGACATCCAGACCCGCGTGCTCCGCCGGCTGATGGGGATGCCGGACCCGGACCTGGCCGCGCGCGTGGACGGCGACAAGGTGATCCTCGTGGCCCGCGAGCTCACACCCTCCGTGACCGTGCAGCTGGATCCCAAGCACGTGATCGGCATTGCCACGGACCTGGGCACGCGCACGTCGCACAGCGCCATCCTGGCCCGCTCGCTGGACATCCCCTGCGTGGTCTCCCTGGGCAACCTGTCGGAGACGCTGCGCGACGGGGACGAGATGATCCTGGACGGCCGCCAGGGCCGCGTGGTCATCGAGCCCACGGACGAGGAAAAGGAGGAGTACCGGCACCGCGACTACCTGGTCCGCGAGTGGGAGCAGGAGCTCGTCCTGCTGGCCCACATGCCCGCCGTCACGCGGGACGGGCGCGGCGTCAAGCTGCTGGCCAACATCGACCTTCCCGGCGAGGCGGAGAACGCGCGGGCGCACGGCGCGCAGGGCGTGGGGCTGTACCGCACGGAGTTCCTGGTCATCGGCCGCAACACGGCGCCGGCGGAAGAAGAGCAGTACGCGGCGTACAAGCGGGTGGTGGAGGCGTTCCCCGGCGCGCCCGTCGTCATCCGCACCTTTGACCTGGGCGGCGACAAGTTCCCGGCGTTCCTGCACATTGGCCGCGAGGAGAACCCGTTCCTGGGGTGGCGCGCCATCCGCGTGTGCCTGGACGAGCCGGAGATCTTCCGCACGCAGCTGCGGGCCCTGGTGCGCGCCATGGCCCACGGCGACCTGCGGGTGATGCTCCCCCTGGTGAACGAGATCAGCGAGGTGGAGCGCAGCCGGGCCCTGCTGGAGGAGTGCATCGCCCAGCTGCGCTCGGAGGGCGAGCCCGTGCCGGAGCGCTACCTGCTGGGCGCCATGGTAGAGACGCCGGCGGCGGCCATGTCGGCGCCGGAGCTGGCGCGGCACGTGGACTTCTTCTCCATCGGCACCAACGACCTGGTGCAGTACACGCTGGCGGTGGACCGGGGCAACTCGCGGCTGGCGCGGCTGTACAACCCCTTCCATCCCGCCGTGGTGCGGCTGCTGGACCTGATCATCCGCGCGGGGAACGCGGCGGGGATCGAGGTGAGCGTGTGCGGCGAGTTCGCGTCCAACCCGCTGGGCGCCTTTCTGCTCATCGGGATGGGGGCGGATTCGCTCTCCGTGGCGCCGTCCTCCCTGGCCGAGATCAAGAAGGTGATCCGCGCCGTCACGCAGCAGGACGCCCGCGAGGCCGCGGACGACGCGCTGGTGGCGTCCACGCCCGACGCCGTGGCGGCGGGGCTCACGGCGCGGCTGGGCAAGGTGCTGGACCTGGGCAAGTTCAACGGCAGCTGGAACTTGTCGGACCGGGACTGACCCGCTACCTTGCCGCTCGTTTTTCCGCCGTACCGACCCTGAAAATTCCAAGCAGCGAGGCACCTTTGGCACGCCGCCAGCTCTTTACCTCGGAGTCCGTCACCGAGGGACATCCCGACAAGATCGCCGACCAGATCAGCGATGCCGTCCTGGACGCCATCCTGGACGCGGACCCCACCGGGCGCGTGGCGTGCGAGACCCTGGTGACCACCGGCGTGGCCGTGGTCGCGGGCGAGATCACCACCAGCACGTACGTCGACATCCCCTCCATCGTGCGCGGCACGCTCAAGGGGATCGGCTACACGGACGCGCAGTACGGCATCGACGGCAACACCTGCGCGGTGATGACGACGATCGACCAGCAGTCGCCCGACATCGCCATGGGCGTGAACACGGGCGGCGCCGGCGACCAGGGGATGATGTTCGGCTACGCCACGCGCGAGAACGACGAGCTCATGCCCATGCCCATCCTGCTGGCGCACCGCGTGAGCAAGCGGCTGGCGGACGTGCGCAAGTCGGGCAAGGTGGGCTTTCTGCGGCCGGACGGAAAGACGCAGGTGACGGTGGAGTACGAGGGCGGCCGCCCGGTGCGCATCGACACGGTGGTGGTGTCCACGCAGCACGATCCCGAGGCCACGCCCGAGCAGATCCGCGCGGAGGTCATCGAGCACGTGATCATCCCGGCCATGCCGGCGGACCTGTTCGACGCGGACAAGGCCATCATCCACGTCAACCCGACGGGCCGCTTCGTCATCGGCGGGCCGCACGGCGACGCGGGGCTCACGGGGCGCAAGATCATCGTGGACACGTACGGCGGCATGGGCCGGCACGGCGGTGGCGCCTTCAGCGGCAAGGACCCCACCAAGGTGGACCGCTCGGCGGCGTACGCGGCGCGGTGGGCGGCCAAGAACATCGTGGCGGCGGGGCTGGCGGAGCGCTGCGAGATCCAGCTGGCGTACGCCATCGGCGTGGCGGAGCCGGTCTCCATCCGCATCGACACGTTCGGCACGGGGACGGTGGACGAGGAGATCATCGAGCGCGCCGTGGGGCAGGTGTTCGACTTCCGGCCGCTGTCCATCATCGACGCGCTGGGGCTCAACAACCCCATCTACAAGCCGACGGCGGCGTACGGCCACTTCGGCCGCACCCCGGAGGTGACGGAGAACGGCCGCAAGCTGCAGCTGTTCCCCTGGGAGCTGACGAACCGCGTGGACGACCTGCGCTCGGCGGCCGGCGGGAGCTGACGGCGGGACGGGGGCCCTCACCCGGGGGCCCTCACCCGGGCTCGTAAACCTCGCCCACCCTCTCCCACAAACTGCGTGGGAGAGGGTGTAGACTTCCACGGGCTCGTCGGCGCGGGGGCAAAGGTCCGGCAGGGCGGGGGACGGGCGGGAACTGCGGAATCGGCGGATCGGCGGGATCGATGGGCAGGATCGTGCCGGATGGCGGCGGTCCGGCACGGGCGCCCGGCGAATGAATTCGCGGCAATGAACCCGCGATGTCGGCCTTCGCCGACAGGTCCGGCACGGGCGAGTGCCGTGGCCGTAGCGGAACCTCGTCGTGCGGGATCGGAGCCCGTGCGTTCCACGCGCCCAGGCTGGGAGGCCGGGATGGAGAAGACGGCGAAGGCAGTGCCGGCCACCGTGGACGAGTACATCGCGGGATTCCCGGACGAGGTGCGCGCCGTCCTGCAGGAGATCCGCGCGACGGTTCGCGGCGCGGCGCCGCAGGCGGACGAGGCCATCAAGTACGGGATGCCGGCCTACCTGCTGCACGGCAGCCTGGTGTACTTCTCGGCCTTCAAGAAGCACATCGGCTTCTTCTGCACGACGACGGGGAACGGCGCGCTGGCGGATGAGCTGGCGCCGTACGCGGGGCCCAAGGGCAACCTGCAGTTCCCGCTCGGCAA
>DATING010001517.1:0-6661 GCA_035474555.1 Longimicrobium sp.
AGCGTCTACGGACAATGTCATGCGGAAATGGGCGGTGAGAGTCACACCTGAGCGGACAAGATCGTGACTCGCACCGCCCCCCGCAACCTGCGGCGGGGGTTGTGGACGGCCCTGCCGCGGGCGAGAATGAGGGAAAGTACCAAGTGCCTGGTGCCTAGTGCCAAGTGGAAGGACGCACAGCGCCGGGTTACGGGCATCTGCTACTTGGTACTTGGCACTCGTCACCTGGCACTCCCCCTCCATGCCCACCGCGCGCGAGATCAGCGCCTCGCATCGCATGATGCAGGTGACCGAATGGGAGCTCCAGCGCATCCTGCTGGACATCCACGACGGCCCCGTTCAGCACATGTTCGCCGCGCTGTCGCAGCTGGACCTGCTGCGCCGCGCGCTCGAAGCGGACGACTGCATCTCGCCGCAGGCGGAGGACCGCATCCGGCGCATCCGCCAGCTGCTGGAAGGCGGGTTGAACGAGGTGCGCAGCTTCATCGGCGCGTTTCGCCCCCCGGAGTGGGAGGCGCGCGGCATGGTCCCCCTCCTGGAAGGCCTGCTCCTGCAGCACGAGGCCATGACGGACACGCAGGTGGCCCTGGAGGTGCGCGGGGCCGTTCCCGACATCTCCGTCCCCGTAAAGATCGGGCTGTACCGCGTGCTGCAGGAGGCGCTGAGCAACGCGTACCGGCACGGCGGCGCCAACCGCGTGGTCGTCCGCCTGCGCCCCGTGGTGCGCCGGGGCGAGCCGCGGCTGCGCATGTCCGTGAGCGACAACGGCCACGGCTTCGACACGGAGGGAATGCTGCAGGGCAAGCACTTCGGGCTGCAGGGGATGCGCGACCGGGTGGAGATGATCGGCGGGCGCTTTCGCCTGCGCAGCGCGCCGGGGGCCGGCGCCATGATCGGCATCGAGGTGCCCGTGACCGCGGGGGAGCCATGACCGCGCCCGGCTACCGCATCATCCTGGCGGATGACCACGAGCTGGTGCTGGAAGGGCTGCGCTCGCTCGTGGAGGCGGAGCCGGACCTGCGCGTCACCGCGACGGCCACCAACGGCCGGCAGGTGCTGGATGCCGTCCGCGCCGATCCGCCGGACGTGGTGGTGCTGGACCTGGAGATGGGGGAGATGAACGGCCTGCGCTGCCTGGATGCCATCAAGCGCGAGCAGCCCGACGTGCGCGTGCTCATCCTGACCGCGTACGGCGACGGCGAGTCCATGCGGGCGGCGCTGGAGGGCGGGGCGGACGGGTTCGCGCTCAAGACGGAGCCCCCGCAGCAGACGGTGGCCAGCATCCGCCAGGTGTGCCGGGGGCAGCTCGTGTTTCCCCTGGCCGCGCGCAAGTGGCTCATGCGCACGGACGCCGCCCAGGACGCCGCCACGCCCACGGCGCGGGAGATGGAGATCCTGGCGCAGGTGGCGGAGGGGCTGACCAACGCGCAGATCGCGCACCGGCTGCGCGTGAGCGACAACACCGTCAAGTTCCACCTGCAGAACCTCTACCTCAAGCTGGGCGTGCGGAACCGCACCGAGGCCACCGCGTGGTTCCTCCGCGAGCACCGCACGGGGCGAAAGTAGGCGCGCCGCACCCATCCGCGCGCCGCGCGGGCCCCGTATACCAAAGCGCGTAAACGCGCCGGTAGATGCGCGACATGGCATTGACCCGGGCACCCGGTGCGCTCGCCGAGAACCTCCAAGGGTTCCCGCCGGGTGTCGAACGGTGCTAAATTCACGGACATGGAAACGAAATCACCCCCCTCCGAGCGCGGCACCTGCGTGCTGTGCGACCGGTCGCTCGGCGCAGAGCCGGGGCGGCGCAACGGACCCAGCATCGGCTTTTGCCCCGGCTGCGCGGGCGACCTGGGCATCGTTCCCGTAGAAAACCTGCTGCACCTGGGCCCCGAGCAGTACGACCGCCTGCCGTTCGGCTTCATCACGGTGGACCTGGACGGCAACATCATGGGCTTCAACGCCTTTGAGACGGCGTACAGCGGCCTGCGCGAAGACGCCGTGGTGGGCCGCAACTTCTTTGGCGACATCGCGCCCTGCACTTCCGTGCGCGAGTTTGAGGGCCGTTTTCGCGACATGATCGAGAGCGGCGGCGAAGCCGTGGCGCGCTTTCGCTACGTCTTTCGCTTTGCGGGGGGCGAGCGGCTGGTGCAGGTTTCCATGACCTTCATTGCCAGCGAGTCGCGCGGCATCATCATCGTGCGCGACCTGGACGCGGCCTGACGGGCGCGGACGGCTGTCCGTTCTGCGCCATCGTCCGCGGCGAGGCGCCGGCCAGCCGGGTGCTGGAGGACGCGCACTGCGTGGCGTTCCTGGACATCCACCCCGTCCGCCCGGGCCACGCGCTGGTGGTGCCGCGCCGCCACGCGGTCTTCCTGCACGAGCTGACGGCCGCGGAGCGCGCCGCCCTGGCCGAGGCCGCGGCGCGCATCGGCGTGGCGCAGGGCGCGGCGGGGCTGCCGCGGCAGGGCGGCACCGTGCTGGTGAACGACGGCCCCGAAGCGGGGCAGCACGTTCCGCACGTGCACGTGCACGTCATCCCCCGCGCCCGCGGCGACCTCGCGGCCGTGGCGCGCGCCTACGCGGCGCGCATCTTCAACCGTTTTGGCCGCGCGGCGGACCGGACGGCGCTCGACGCGCTGGCGGCCCGCATCCGCGCACATCTCGCATCGCCCCAATCCACGCCATGAGCAAGAACGCACTCCTGTTCCGCAAGCTGGGCATCATCACCGTCGTCATCCTCCTCACGGTGGTGCTGTTCGCCGTGTTCTCGCGGCTGGTCCCCGGCGCGCGCGTCCCCGCGGCCGAGGCGTTCGCGCCCACGCAGGTGCTGGGTCTCAGCATGGCGGCCCCGGGCCCGTTCCAGCCCATCCACGTGCCCATCCCGCAGCAGGTGCGCACCTCCGTGGAGCGCATCGAGAGCTCCGGGCGCAACGCGGGGCGCACGGAGCTGCGCGTGTCGCGGATGGAGTACAAGGCGGGCGTTCCGCTGAGCCTGGAGGGCTCCGCGCAGGGTGCCGTGGACGCCGTGCGCCAGAACCCGGCGGTGTCGGAGATGACGCACACGCACGCGCCGGCGCAGGTGTCCGGCCTGCCCGCCGTCCGCACCACGTCCCGGTTCCAGGTCTCCGGCCGCCCCGCGCACGGCGAGATCCTCACGGTGCTGCACGGGCGCACGCTGTGGCAGGTGCAGGTGATGGGCCCCGCGAGCCAGGCAAAGGACATCGCGAAACGCGTGATGGAGTCGGTGCAGGTCCAGCCGTAGCCCCGGCAGGCGTCACCGGTAGATGAAGACGGGGGCACGTGGCCGATCGCCGCGTGCCCCCGTCCGCATCTCGTTCCTCGCGTCGGTCCCATCCGAGGATCCACAGGATTCCTTCACCGGGTCCGCGCCAGTCGTGCGGCTCGTTCACTGCCGCCTCAGCTCGACGTCGGCCCTCCGGGTTTCCGGCGCAGGCAGGGTTTTAGGGATCGCGATCGTGTGGATGATGTGCCAGGGCCGTCATCCGCCTTCCGCCGCCACGATCATGCCTCTTCGAAAAAACGCGGATCCCGTCCCCTCGCCGGCAGCAGCCGCTCTACCAGGGGCCTGATGCACCCTGCCGGTCGCCTCCTTCTCCTCCGGTCCGCGATCGGACATCGCGATAGCAATCATCCAGTACGGCAGGCTCTTCCGAAGCCGCAGGTGCGGGAACGATGCGATGCGACGGCTGGACACGGATCGGGCGGGTCGTGCAGGAGGCCAGAGATCCTTGGCAGAGCGGCTGCTTCCGGCGAGGGGACGGCCATCGAAATTTTTGCAGATGAGGATACTGGCTCCTCCCGCGCGGAAGCCCGCGGAGGCACAGATCCACCTGATCGCGATCCGTAAAACCCCGCCCTGGATGGACGGTGGTGCATCGGCTGATCGGATTGCTCCCACCGGGGCTGAGAATCCGCCGCGATCCAGCTCGATCAAAAGGCCCCGCCCGCGGTTCGCGGACGGGGCCTCGCCGTTCTCACCGGATTCCGCGCGGACTATCCCAGGCGCTTGGTCCACACGGCGACGGCGCCGCAGGATTCTGTGCCCCCGCCCAGCTCGGGAGGGAGCGCGGCGGGGTCCACGTACACCTCGATCCCCTCCACCATCGTCTGGTCCACCGATCCGTCCAGCGCGGACGGGCCCGCCTCGCCCGTGGAGGGCGTCAGCTCCAGCGGCTCGCCGTCCACGTACACGCGCAGGGGGCACCCCGTGCCGCGCGTAAGCAGCGTGCGGTGCTCGCCGTCCAGCCCGGCGCGCTGCTGCTCGATGCCGGCCGCCGTGGCGATCAGGTCCGTGATGTACCCGGGGCGCACCAGCTCCACGTGCATGCGGGTAAAGAACACGCCCCGCCCCCGCCGCTGCCGCGCGTAGTAGCCCTCCAGCGCGGGGGACGGCATGGACTGCGTCCGCGCCAGGAACGCCAGCGGCATGGCCAGCCCGCCCGCCGGCCGCAGCCGCACCTCCACGCTGCTGTACACGAACGCCTCCGTGCGGAACGGCGCGTCCACGTCCGCGTACCCCGGCGCGCTCACCTTGACCCGGTACTCGCCGAAGCGGCGCAGGTTGAAGCGGAACGTGCCCAGCGAGTCCGTGGCCCGCGCCCCGATGCGCTGAAAGGCCGGCCCCACCACCTCCACGCGGGCCTGCGGGATGGCGGCGCCGGTGGAGTCGTCGCGCACCACACCGTCCACGCGGACCTGCGCGTGCAAGGGGGCGGCGAACGCGAGGGCGGCGGCCAGGAGAAGAATCGCTTGACGCATGCGGATCAGAGAGAGACTGCGGGAAGGATGCGGAGCGGACGCGCACTCGAATGATACACCATGCGGCGCGCGCCGCCAGCCCGGGTGCCGGACGCGGCGAGGCCCCGCCCGCGCGCCGGCGGGCAGGGCCCCGTTCACCCGGCGGACCGCGTCAGTAGATGTAGACCGGCGTTCCCACGGGCGCGTTGGCAAAGACGAGCTCGATGTCGTCGTCGAACAGCCGCACGCAGCCGTGCGTGCCCCAGAAGCCCACGGCCAGCGGATCGTTGGTGCCGTGGATGAGGATGCCGTCGCCCGTGTCGAGCTTGAACTTGCCCAGCACGTCCGGGATCTTGCGGTTCACGGTGCCGAACGGGGGAATGTACATCACCCCGCCGTACACCAGCGGCCGCTCGGCCGGGATGGTGTCGAACTGCCCGTCGCGAAGGACGCCCAGGTGCTGCCCCCGGCGCACCACGCGGCCCCCCTCCTCCAGCGCGATGCCGCCGGCCGGGAACTGGCGCAGGGGTCCGTCGTGCAGCCCCTCGTAGTGCCAGTCGGGCGGATTCCAGAGCGGGTTCTCTTCCTTGGCGAGCACCGTCCGGCGCCCGCGGGGCGTGCTGAAGTCGCGCGACCCGATGCCGCGCGGCCCCCGCACCACGCCCATGCCCACCCCCGCCGCCGCCTCCACGAGCGTGTCGCGCCCGTCGATGAGCCACAGCTTGCGGTCGTAGATGGACACGACGATGCGGCGGCCGCTCGCCGTGTTCGCGGCGCGGCGCCAGCGCACCCACTCCAGGCTGTCCGCCCGGCTGGTGGGACGCGTGGGCGCGGGATCGGGGTTGTCCACGCCGATGCGGCGCAGACGGTCCGCCATGAGCTCCTCGCGCGTCACCAGTCCGGGACGGGCGTTGGCGGGCTCAGGGACGGTGTCGGGCTTTTGCTGCGCAGCCAGGGGCGCCGCCAGGCACAGGGCCCCGACGGCGGCCAGCCCCAGCACGCGGATGCGATGGGCCTGCGGGAACATCAGTGAAGACTCCTCACGGGTATACGGCGTTCTCACACAATGATTTGGCGAAAACATCCGCCGCGTCAAGTGCGGCATTCGAACGGACGGCGGGGCGGTCCGGCGGGTTTCATCCTCCGGCCCAGCATTCATCAGGGCCGTACGGGGATGCACACCAGACGACGGTCCCGCGGTGCCGTCACATACCCCACGGGCAGGATCCGTTCCCCCCCGGACCACCTGCTCCCTCCGTCCGCATCAGTCGCTCCGTCAGCCGAAGCGGGCGGCGAGCGACAGCAGGAGGGCGACGGTCGCGGCCAGCCACACGAGCCCCGTGGCGACGTGCCCCGCCCGCGCCAGCAGGGGGCCGCCCGTCCACCGGGGCACGCGCGCGTCCCCGGGGATGGCCAGCAGGCCCATCAGCACGCCCGCGAGCAGGCCGCCCGCGTGCGCCGCGTTGTCGATGAACTGGTAGGCCACGGCGCCCACCACGGCAATGATCCCGATGTTGAGCAGCAGCCCCTGGAGAAAGCCCTCCGGCAGGTCGCGCTTGCGGCGGTACGCCATCACGAGGAGAAAGCCGAACATCCCCATCAGCCCACCGGACGCGCCCACGGACGCGACGTCCGGCGGCAGCGCCAGGCTCGCGGCCCCGCCCGCCAGCGCGGCGAGGAGAAAAACGAGCGGCACCCACGCCCGCGGCCCCCGCGTCTCCATGGTGCGCCCCAGGTTCTCCAGGGCGGCGTAGTTCATCCAGAAGTGCAGGATGCCGCCGTGCAGCATGGGCGCGGTGAGCAGCCGCCACCACTCCCCCGCGGCCACGGCGTCCCGGCGCAGCGCGCCGGCCTCGATGGAGGCCGTGAGGGCGAACAGCTGCACCACGCCCACGGCCGCGAT
>DATING010001518.1:0-2174 GCA_035474555.1 Longimicrobium sp.
CGAGGAGCTGGACCGCACCATCCAGCGCCTCACGGCCATGCGCGACGGACTGCGCCACGCGGCCGCGTGCCCGGCGCCCAGCCACATGGAGTGCCCCACCTTTCGCCGCATCGTCGGGCTCGCCGGCGAGGGCCGCCTGGATGCGGACCCGCGGAACTCGTCGGGCACCCGGACGGGCGGATGGCAGGAACCGGGAGGATGAGGATGCGATCAGGCCAGTGCCGTCCCCGCCCCGTCAGGCGGGCGACAGACGGTGCCGGCGCAGGATCCCGGCGATGCGCGGGGTGAAGCGGGCGAGATTCTCCTGCGTCTCGTACGCCTCCACGCCGTCCACGAACGAGCGCGCGATCACCAGGCAGAAGAGCGGGCCCTCGGCGGCCGCGACGAGGACGTGATCCCGCGGCGCGCCGTTCTCCGCCAGCTCCAGCAGCGTCCGCGCGGCACCCTCGTCCACCGTCTCCACCAGGAAGACGGTGAGCTGCTGCGCCTCGTGCTCCGGGTGCACCTCCGGGCGCAGGTATCCCGACACGCTGGCCCCCGCCCGCACCGCGGCCAGCGCATCCGCCAGCGCCGTTCCGCCCGGCTGCAGCCAGTGGTCGGGCAGGTTGTCCGCCAGCATGACGGACGGCAGGTAGTGGTCCGCCGCCAGCAGCGCCGCGAGGTCGCTGGCGATGGATCCCAGGTCGTGCACCGGCGCGTAGGGCCGGAATCCCCATCCCACGAACCCGGCGCCGCCCGCCGACCGCACCTCCGCGTACCCGAACGCAGTGCGCACGTGCTTTTCCGCCGGCGCGCGGTCCGCGAAGCGCGCGAGCAGCGCCGCCGTCCCCGGCTCCGCGAGCGTGGCGGCCTCGCGCAGCAGGGCGTCGCCGTCCTCGCCCACGCGTCCGGCGGCGTGGTGCAGCAGGGCCACGGCCATGAGCACGTCGCGAAAGTCCACCCGCTCCGCCTCGATCATGGCGACGGCCGCCAGCGCGTCGCGCACCCCGCCCGCGTCCCCCTCGCGGATGGCGAACACGGCCGCCCGCCGCGCGAACGCCAGCAGGCGGTAGAGCTCCTCCATGCCGATGGCGCCGCGCAGGGCCGCGCGCTCGTCCGCGCCGCTCGCGGCGTAGCGGCGGCCCAGCTGCGCGAGGGCGGCGTCCAGCGGGATGCGCGCGGGATCGGTGAGGTCGTGGTGGCCGAGCGAGGCATCGTATTCGCCCGCCGGCATGGGCGATGTCCCCGGCTCCGCGCTCGTGCGCCGTACCTCCGCCGCCTCCGCCCGCGCCATCTCCGCCCCAGCACGACGACCGGCGCGGGCTCGGGCTCGCGCTCCGGCGCTGGGTCGATCGGAATCGGGATCAAGCGCCGGCCCGGCATTGGGCATGGGCCGGCGCGGCCACAGCAACAGGGCCGCGGCCAGCGTGCCCAGAATCAGCAGGAGGAGAATCGGCATCGGCAGGAGCGTCGGAGGGAGGGAGCCCGGCACACGCGCGGGGATGGCACGGGGCCGGGCATCCGCGTCAGCTGCCCTGCATCATCTCGTAGATGGGCACGCCGTCCTCGCCCACCTCCTCGGTGAGGAACAGGCCTTCGAAGAAGCAGTGGTCCGCCCCTTCCAGCCGCGGCGCGACGATGTTGTTCAGCTTCCACAGCAGCTCGCCCGCGGTGAACTGCGCGCCGTCGTCCGCCTCCAGATCCAGCACGAAGTCCGTGTACTCGTCGTCCTCCGGCGACTCGATGCCGAAGTACTGCACGCGGATGCGCGGCAGGGGCATCACCACCTCGGCGGGGTCCCACGTGTCCTCGCCCGCGATGTCCACGTGGTACTGGCTCACGCGGCGGTTGAACTCCGCCGCATCGGCGAACGGCTCGCCCTTGCAGAAGCTCCACACCACGGCCACCAGCGCCATCAGCGGGAACGGCCCATCATCATCCGTCTCGTCCTCGATCTCGTCCTCGATCTCGTCCGTCTCGTCGATCTCACCCATCTCGTCCGTCACGCGGCTTTCCTCCTCGTTATCAAGACCGTTTTTGGTGTCGGCGGAGGCCGACAGTGTGAAGTTGTAGCCGCGAATTTATTCGCTCCCGCGTGCCCGCCCTCGCCCACCCTCGCCACCCTCGCCACCCTCGCCACCCTCGCCACCCTCGCCACCCTCAACCGCCCTCGCTCCCCCTCGACCGCTCCTCGG
>DATING010001519.1:0-3033 GCA_035474555.1 Longimicrobium sp.
CAGTGGTTCGACACCCTCGGGCTAACATCTGTGACAACAAGGTATCTGAAGCTGCAACACTGAGAGGAATCGCCGGATACGGACCCGTACGTCCGGTGGTGTGGGGGGACGGGGGGCGCGAGCCCCCCTCCCACCCGATTCGTCGAACGTCCACATTCACGGAAATGCGTTACAGCGGGGGCTCGAACTCGGCGGAGGCGGTGCTGAGCGCCAGGAAGTCCGGCAGCAGGCCGCATTCGCCGTCGTAGTCCTCGTCGTGGTCCTCGCCGCGCGGGTCCTCGAGCACGGCCAGCAGCGCCTCCACCACGGCGGGATCGAACTGCGAGCCGGCGCCGTCCCGCAGCTCCTGCCGCGCGTGCTCCACGGTGTAGGCCTCCTTGTAGCTGCGCCGGGTGATCATGGCGCAGTACGCATCCACCGCGGCCACGATGCGCGCGGGCAAGGGGATCTCCGCGCCGGAGAGCCCGTCCGGGTAGCCCGTGCCGTTGAACCACTCGTGGTGGTGCAGGACGATGTCGGCCACGGGGGCCAGGGCGGGAACGCCGCGCAGCAGGTCGGCGCCCACGCGGACGTGCGCGCGCATCAGGTCGCGCTCCTCCGGCAGCAGGGGGCCGGGCTTGTGCAGCACGCCGTCGCTCACGCCGATCTTGCCCACGTCGTGCAGGAGGGCGCCGTAGCAGACGACGGCCTGGTCGTACGGGGGCAGCCCCATCCGCTCGCCGACGAGCCGGGCGTAGCGCGAGGCCATCTCGCAGTGGCCGTGGGTGTACGGGTCCTTGGCCTCCACGGCGTCGGCCAGCATGCTGACCGTGGCCACGTACGAGCGCTGCAGCTCGCGCTCGAGCCGCTTGTTGCGCACGGCGACGGCGGCCTGGTCGCCCACGCTGAGCAGCGAGTCCACGTCGTGCCGGTCGAAGGCGCCGTCCAGCCGGTCGGCGGCCACGATGACGCCGTCCAGGTCCGCCATCAGCACCACGGGCGCCGCGACGAAGTTGCGGAAACGCTCGTCCTCGCCCGGCTCGGGGAGCTGCGGCGGGTTCTCGGGCGGATTGCACACCAGGGTGCCCTCGCCGTCCAGCACGTGCCGGCAGATGGCGGTGATGAAAGGCGACGGCTCCCCCGCGCCCGCGCCTTCCACGCCGATGGCGGCCCGCACGCGCAGCTTGCCGCCGGGGCGCTGCGCCGTGACGTACACGCCGCGCGACGCCTGGGTGATGGTGAGGCACGCCTGCAGGATGAGGCGGTACACGTCGCCGCCGAACATGGCGCCGTGGATCTCGCGCAGGGCGCGGTCCAGGCACTCGGCGCGCTTGCGGCTGCGCTCGGCCGCGGCGCGCTCGGCGGCGAGGGCCTCGGCCATCAGGGCGTCGTGGCGGCGCCACTCCGCGTCCTGCGCGCGGTACGCTTCCTCCACCCCCTGGAGCGCCTGCAGCACGGGATCGTGTGCTCCCGCCTCGCCTACCGCCCTGGTGCCGACGTCCGTGCTCTCCGACATGGATCCCGCCTCCGTCTCGCGCCCCGCCGCCCGCCGTGGATGATCTGAAGCGGCCGCATCTGTAACGGATTCGTGAGTCAGGAATCGTACCGCGGGGTGGCATGTGCGCGTCTGTGGCGCGATGGGAGCGGGGGGGCGGGGCGCGGGGTGCCGCGGCGGGGGCGAGTGCCGGGCGGCGCAACGGCGGGGGACAGGGGACAGGTCACAGGGGACAGCGGGCAACTGCGTCGACGGCGGCGGCGGAAGCCGGCGCGGTTCGTCCTCGGAGGCCGGCCGTTGGAGGCGCGGAGCGCCTGCGTGAGGGATGCGCGCCCGCAGGGCCGAGAACGCGGAGAGCCGGGACACAGCCGTACCGTGTCCCGGCTCTCCGTGGGCTCGGCGCCGTTGGGCACAGTTGTATCGTGCCCTACGGCGCGCGCAGCCCGGCCCCCGCTCGCGGGGGACACGCCCGCATCCGCCGTCGTCGTCCGTCGTTCGTGATCCAGCCCCGGAATCAGGCCGGCTTCCTGAGCCGCGACAGGTGCTGCTTGCGGAACTTGCTCACCTTGGGCTCGATGACGACGCGGCAGTAGCCCGCCCCCGGGTTGCGCGCGAAGTACTCCTGGTGCTCCTCCTCGGCCGGGTAGAACTCCGTGAACGGCACCACCTGCGTGACGACGGGGTTCCCCCAGACGGCCTCGGCCTCCAGGTCGCGGATGGCCTGCTCCGCCGTGCGCTTCTGCTCTTCGTCGTGGTAGAAGATGGCGGAGCGGTACTGCGTGCCCTTGTCGTCGCCCTGCTGGTTGAGCGTGGTGGGGTCGTGGATGGTGAAGAAGACGTCCAGCAGGTCGTGGAAGGTGACCTGCGCCGGATCGTACGTGACCTGCACCACCTCGGCGTGGCCCGTGGTGCCCATGCAGACGGCATCGTAGCTGGGGTTGGGCACCGTTCCGCCCGCGTAGCCCGACACCACGCTCTCCACGCCGCGCAGGTCGTCGTACACGGCCTCCAGGCACCAGAAGCAGCCGCCGCCCAGGGTGGCGGTCTCGCGCTGTGTCTCCATTGGTAGAACCTCCGCAAAAGGTCTGGACGCATTCTGCGCCCGGGGCGTCTTGTCGCGCAATGCGGCCCGCGGCTGAAACCCGGGCGGGGAGGCGCCGTACGGGCCCGTATCCTGGACCGCCGTTCCTCCTCCCGCTCCGCACCGGATGATGCTGCTCCCAGCCCTGCTCGCCGCGAGCGTGTTCGCCGCACCGCTTGATACACCGCGGGTTTCCGTGCGGGCCGCCCCGGAGCGGATCCTGGTGGAGACGGGCGCGTCGCAGTACCTGAACTTCGACTTCGTCGTCCGCAACACGGGCGCGGATACGATGGACGTGACGCGCAGCGAGCTGTCCGTCTACGACGAAGCCGGCGGGCTGCAGCTGCGCAAGCTGGTGAACGGCAACGGCCCCAGCCCCAGCGTGCAGACGCTGGCGCCCATGCGCAGCTTCGCGCCCGGCGCGGAGGGGCTGATCTTCAACCCGTTCTTCGAGTTTCCGCGCGAGGTTCGGCTGGCG
>DATING010001520.1:0-5707 GCA_035474555.1 Longimicrobium sp.
GCGGAGCGCTCGAACATGTCCCGGAAGATCTCGCTGAGCTCCTTCACCAGTCCCTTCACCTTGATCCGGATCATCCCCAGGGTCGTGCGGTTGTCGAACAGCACCACCAGGATCACGCGCCTGGCCACGTCGGCCAGGTACATGGACTCTTTCTCGCCCTGGTGAAAGAGCGAGCTGAACTCCGTCTCGCCGATCATGCTGGCGTGCTGGTCGTTCGCCGAGAAGTCCGCCGCCGCCAGCGACGAGAACGCCACGGAGTCGAACTCCGGCTTCTCGCCCGCCGTCGTCACCAGCTGCCCGGCACGGTCCACCATCAGGGCGCACCGCGCGCCCGAGTCGTACAAAAACGCCTGCAGGATGCGGTCGATGCGCTGAAAGTCGCGCTCCTCGAAGCTCCAGCTGCTCGCGCCTGCTGCCATCAGCCTACCTCCGCGCCCTGGCGCGCCTCGAGTGACTCTTCCAGCCGCAGCAGCACCGCCTGCGCCCGCTTGCGCAGCAGGGGCCGCCGTTCCCATGCCAGGAAGTCGCGCAGCAGCAGCACCGTGTCTACCGACGCAGGCACCCCGCCCAGGTACTCCATGGCCGCAAGGCGGCGCAGGGGGTGGGGGCTGAACAGGTCGCGGCGGCTGCGGCTGATCTGGTCGCGCACCAGCAGCACGCCCACGGCGGCCATGGCGGCGGCCGCGAGAACGGCGAACGCGGTGGTCCGTACGATTCGCTTGCTTTCCATCACCCTTGGTGAATGGCCGGAGCAGGGATGAGGGTTGATCGCGGGACCAAACTAACGGGGGCGCCCCGTAAAAAGCAAAGTGCCGCGAACGTGTCGCGGCACCTCAACGCATCCCTCGTTCCCGCGCGTCGGAATCACAGCTCCCGGCGCGCGTTCAGCGCCTCGGCGATGGTGACCCCGTCGGCGTACTCCAGGTCGCCCCCGATGGGCAGCCCGCGAGCGATCCGCGTCACCTTTACCCCCAGCGGGGAGAGGATGCGGCCCAGGTACAGCGCCGTGGCCTCGCCCTCCACGCTGGGGTTGGTGGCCAGCACCACCTCCTGGATCCCGCCCGCGCCCACCCGGTCCACCAGGGGCCGCACGTTCAGCTCGCTGGGGCCAATGCCGTCCAGGGGCGATAGGCGGCCCCCCAGCACGTGGTACAGCCCCCGGTACTCGCCCGTGCGCTCGATGGCCATGATGTCGCTGGCCTCCTCCACCACGCAAATCAGCGCCGTCTCGCGGCGGGCGCTGCTGCAAATGCCGCAGGGGTCCAGCTCCGACAGGTTTCCGCAGCGGCCGCAGGGGCGCACCTTCTCCCGCACGTCCACGATGCTGCGGGCCAGCCGCCGCGAATCGTCCTCGGGCTGCTTGAGCAGGTGAAACGCCAGGCGCAGCGCCGTCTTGCGGCCGATGCCCGGCAGCCGCGCCAGCTCGCCGACCAGCTCGTCGATGGCCGACAAACGGTCAGAGCCCCGGCAGGTTGAACGGCATCTGCAGGCCGCCGGAGACCTTGCGCATCTCGTCTTCGTACAGCGCGTTGGCCCGGTTCTGCACCTCGTTCACGGCGGCGATCACCAGGTCTTCCAGCATCTCCACGTCACCCGCCTGCACGACGCTGGGGTCGATCTTGAGGGTGCGCAGCTTGCCGCGGCCGTCGGCCGTGGCGGTGACCATGCCGCCGCCCGTGCTCACGGAAACGGTCTTCTGCCCCAGCTCCACCTGCAGCTGCGACATGCGGGCCTGCACCTGCTGGCCCATCTCGAGGATCTGCTGAAGGTTGTTCATCTCGTTGTGCCGCCTGTGCGGATCATCATCCAAAAAGGAAAGGCGCCGTTGCCGGATACGCCACCAGCGCGGGTTCGCGCCCCTCCCGTCCGGGTGGGCGCAACTCGCGCTCAATCAACCAGTTCCAGGTCCCATGCTTGTACCGCCGCCGCCAGGACCGGTTCCCCTTCCATCATGTGCCGCAGCCGGTCGCGCCGCGCGCTCTCGTTGGTGATGCGCGCGGGGGCCGCGCCGCCGCCGCTGCTGGGGGGCAGGGGCGCCTCGTTGGCCACGTACTTCACCGTCACGCGCCGTCCCAGCTGACGGCCCAGCGCCTCTTCCAGCGTGCGGCGGTTCACCGGGCTGGTGACGGGGTCGATGGCCAGCGTGGAGGGCGCCACGGGGACGACGATGGTCCCGCCCTCCCCCGGCGACACGCGCACGGGGCGCAGCACCATGCGCAGGGCGGGGGGCACGGCCGCCCCGTCCGCCAGCACCTTGGCCCAGGCCTGGCGCACCATCGTCGCGTCCAGGGGGGCATCGCTCTCCGCCAGCGCTCCCTCCGCCGTCCCCGTCTGCGCGGTCCCCGTCTGCACGACCGGCGCCTGCGCGGCGACAGGCTGCGCGACGGGCTCCGGGGCGAACCGCGCGGGCGGGGCAGGGGGCGGCGCGGGCGCGGCCACCTGCACGCGCGGCGGCGGCCCGTAGTCGTCGTAGCCGCTGTCGTCGAACGGCTCGTCCGGCAGCGGCACGTCGTCGTACGAAGGCGGGCCGTCGTTGTACGCGGGACGAGACGGCTGTTGAACGGCGGGACGCGGCGCCTCGGCGCGCGCCGGCTCGGTGCGAGGCTCCGCGCGCGGCGCCTCCGCGTTCGGCCGGGGCGCCGCGACGTACGAGGGCTGCGGCGCGGGCTCACCGCGCGGCTCCGGGGCCGGTGCGACGTAGGACGGCGCGGGCGCGGGCTCCGGTCGTGGTGTCGGAACCGGCGCGGCGCTCGACGGCGTAGGTGCGGGCTCCGGACGCGGCGCGGCGTTGTACGACGGTGCCGGCGCGGGCTCGGGACGTGCTTCCGGACGCGGCGCGGGCGCGGCGTTCTGCACCGGCGCGGGGGCGGCGGGCTGGGGCTGCGGGGCGGGCTCGGTCAGGCGACCGGTCCGCGCCTCAGGAGACGCCGGCCGGCCGCCCGCGAAGTTTCCCCGTGGTGCCCCGCCGTCTCCCCCGCCGCCACCGTTCCCGCCCCCCATGGCGGAAAGCACGTCCTCCAGGCTGACCGTGCTCTCCAGGTAGGCGAAGCGCAGCAGCAGCAGTTCGATGAGGATGCGCTGCTCGCCGCTCTTGCGAAAGCGGCCGTCCGCATCCAGCTCCGCTACCTGTGCCAGCATGCGCAGCAGGTCGCCCGCGGCAAAGCGCGCCGCCATCTCGCCCACCACGGGCTGCAGGTGCTGCGGGATGGCCTCCACCTCGCCGCCGCCCAGCCGGACGATCAGCAGCGCGCGCAGGAAGTCCGCCAGGCCGCGGTAGAACTCGGCCAGGTCGTATCCCTCGTCCAGCATCCGCCCCACGAAGCGGAACACGTCCGCCGACCGGCGCTCCGCCACGATGGTGAAGAGCTCCAGGTAGACTTCCGTCCCCACGAGCCCCAGGATGCGCCGCACGTCGTCCGCGGTCGGGGGGCCCTCGGTGAAGGAAAGCACCTGGTCCAGCAGCGACAGGCCGTCGCGCATCCCGCCGTCCGCCTTCTGCGCGATGGGGACCAGCACCTCGTCACCGACCGTGATCCCCTCGTACCCCAGCACCGTCCGCAGCCGGGCCACCAGGTCGCCCGTGCTGATGCGGTGGAAGTCGAAGCGCTGGCAGCGCGACAGGATGGGCGGCGCGGCCTGCTGGATCTTTTGCGGCTCCGTGGTCGCGAAGACGAAGATCACCCGTGGGGGCGGCTCTTCCAGGATCTTGAGGAGCGCGTTCCACGCCTCGCGCGTGAGCATGTGCGCCTCGTCGATGATGTAGATCTTGAAGCGATCTTCTTCCGACGGTGCGTACATGGCCCGCTCGCGCAGGTCGCGGGCGTCGTCCACGCCGCGGTTGCTGGCGGCGTCGATCTCCACCACGTCCAGCGACGTGCGTCCCGCCCAGATGCGCTCGCAGCTGTCGCACACGCCGCACGGCTCGCCGTCCTCCGTGCGGTTGGGGCAGTTGAGCGCCATGGCCAGCACGCGCGCCAGCGTGGTCTTGCCCACACCGCGCGGCCCGCAGAACAGGTAGGCGTGCGCCACGCGGTCGCGCTGCACGGCCGCGCGCAGCGTCTGCGACACGTGCTCCTGCGTGGCGACCTCGCTGAACAAGCGGGGACGGTAACGGCGTGCGAGTGCGGTGCGAGACACGGATACTGCCGGGATGGAGGGGAGATCGACTGCGATGGGGGAATATAGCCCCGCCGTCCAGTGCACTCAACGGAGACGATCGGAATCCCTCCGGTACCGGCCGGGACGGAGCACGCCGATGCGCGGACCAGACGCGTGCGGCCTGGGGCCGGCTGGCTGCGCCGCGACGGGGCGCAGCCTGCCGCCGGGGCCACCCCGGCACTGGTTCCTCATGGCGGGCCCGCGTCGTCAACCTCCGGGGCCTCTCGAACCGCAGGCGTCTTGCCCGTCCCGGGAGTCGCCCACCCTGATCGCATCATGGCGCGAAGCGCCTGGGCCGACGCGGCGTCGGCCATCGCGGCACCGCTCACCCAGCCCGTCGCCAGCGCGCTCAGGAACAGGTCTCGTCCCCGCACCCACGGCAGGGCGCCCCCCTCGCGTTGGGCGGCGCGAAGAAAGTGCTCGGTCGTCGTGATGAACCCCTGGCAGGTGAGGGCGAGCGGGGAGCCCTCCTCCGACAGTGCGGCGCGCAGGGGCTCGGGGAGACCGTCAAAGGCGGTCACCCATTCCCCCAGCGCGTCCAGCCATCGGGCCAGCGCCTCCGTGGCATCGGAATCCTCCCGCTCGATGGCGTGGCGCCGCGCGTCCAGCTCCTCGTCGCGCGCCTGCAGAAGGGCGGCGAGCAGCGTGTCACGGTTGGGGAAGTGCCGGTAGAGCGTGCCCGCCCCCACGCCGGCCCGCTTGGCGATTGCGTCCATCGAGCCGGCGATGCCGTGCTCGGCGAAGTACCGCTCCGCGACGTCGAGGATGTGCGTGCGATTGCGCTGCGCGTCGGTGCGCGGCCGGCGTGCGCTGGCGCCGGCGCCGCTTTCTGCCTTGGGCATGTCCCTCCTCCCTGCGGTTGACAAAACGGAGAATATCTCCGTATAGTTCTTTCTGCAAGCGGAGACTGTCTCCATTTCGGCAGCCGCGAAGCCATGGATCCTGACGGCTGGTCGTACGGGCCGGGACGCGCGCCTTCTCGCGGCGACCGCATGATCGCGGCAGCGCCCCCCGCCCCGCGGCCGGGCGCAGCCTGCAGCACTATCTACACGGAGTTCCAGCATGAAGATCGGCGTTCTCGGCTCGGGCCACATCGGCAAGACCCTCGTGCAGCGGCTGAGCGCGGCCGGGCACGACGTGAAGGTGGCGAACTCGCGCGGCCCCGAAACCATCGACCGCGACGTGCTGGCCACGGGCGGGCACGCGGTCACGACACCCGACGCCGTGGCGGACGTCGACGTCGTGATCCTCTCCATCCCGCTCAACCGGATCCCGGACGTCGCGCCGCTGATCGCCGCGGTGCCGGCCGAGACGGTCGTCATCGACACCTCGAACTACTACCCGGGGCGCGACGGCCGCATCGACGCCATCGAGGCCGGGCAGGTCGAGAGCGTGTGGGTGGCGGAGCAGCTCGGGCGACCGGTCGTCAAGGCGTGGAACGCCATCGGCTCCGGCTCGTTCGCCACGAAGGAGACGCCGGCGGGAAGCCCCGGCCGCATCGCAATCCCCGTGGCCGCGGACCGCGAGGAGGACCGCCGGGTGGGGATGG
>DATING010001521.1:0-14103 GCA_035474555.1 Longimicrobium sp.
CCAGCGCGTGTTCGCCGTGCTCGCCGAGCCCATGGAGCAGATGAAGGACATCGATCCGGGGCAGCGCGTGACGCTGAGCAACGCGCGGGTGCTGCGCGGCTCGGAGGCGAGCCAGATTCCGCAGGACGTGGACGCCGAGGCGCGGCGCACGGCCCAGGGGCAGCAGTACTTCCTGCTGGTGCCTTCCAGCGGCGTGCAGATCTCCGGCGGCAACACCACGCCGGACTGATCTCCGCCTGACGTGGACGAGGAACGGGGCGCGCCGGCATCGGCGCGCCCCGTTGTCCGTTGTGGTCCGAACTCCAGTTGTGGTCCGAGCCCCGGCAGAGCGAATGAATTCGCCGCAACGACCACACGAAGTCCGCCTGCGCGGACTGCCGGCTCACGCTCCACCATTTGAGTTCCTGAGGGAGGCGCCGCCCGATCCTCGCCCGTCCACGGTCTTCCGGCGCCGACCGAAGGATCTCCGGTCCCGCACCAAGACCGCCGCCCACGCGCACGGACTTCGCTTCGCGAGCCGTTGAAGCCTCACGCAGTTTGTGAGGCTTTCCGCAGTCGTTGCGGCGGCTTCAGCCGCTCAGCCGTCCGCCGGATGGATTCCCCGCGGTGCACATCCTATCTTCCGCGCGAACCAGAACCCGAATCCCCCAAAGGTCATCGGCCGATATGAAATTTTCCGGAACCGTCCTGATCACCGGCACCAGCGCGGGCATCGGCGAGGCGACCGCGCGCGCGTTCGCCGAGGCCGGCGCGCGGCTCATCCTCACCGCGCGACGCCGCGAGCGGCTGGAAGCCCTTGCCGCGGAGCTGAGGCAGGCGCACGGTACCGAGTGCCACCTGCTGCCGCTGGACGTCCGCGACCGCGAAGGCGTGCAGGCCGCGATCCGCGGGCTGCCGGCGGAGTGGGCGACCATCGACGTGCTGGTGAACAACGCCGGCCTGGCGCGCGGCACGGAAAAGGTGCACGCCGGCGACCCCGCGGAGTGGGACGAGGTGCTGCAGACCAACGTCAACGGGCTGCTGTACGTGACCCGCGCCGTCACGCCGGGGATGGTGGAGCGCGGGCGGGGGCACGTCATCAACCTGGGCTCTGTCGCGGGGCACGAGGTGTATCCCGGCGGTGCCGTCTACTGCGCCACCAAGCACGCGGTGGGCGCCATCACCAAGGGGCTGCGGATGGACCTGCTGGGCACCGGCCTGCGCGTGAGTACGGTGGATCCCGGGATGGTGGAGACGGACTTCAGTGTCGTGCGCTTTCGCGGCGACCAGGCGCGCGCGGACAGCGTGTACCGCAACATGAACCCGCTGACCCCCGCGGACATTGCCGACACCATCGTGTGGGTGGCCACGCGCCCGCCGCACGTGAACGTCGACGAGATCATCATCAAGCCCACCGACCAGGCCAGCGCCACGATGGTGCACCGGACGCAGTAGGGCGCTTCCTGCTTCTCGGGATGATACGCCCCGCTTTGTTTTCCTGAGGGAGGCGCCGTCGAAGCCAACCCGCGCCTGGATCTCTGGCGCCGACTGAAGGATCTACCGTCCCGTACCCGACCGTAGTCTCTCGGCCTGATCCTCCCCGTGACGGATTCGGGTCCATCCAGGCTCGGCAGATGGGTACGGCGAGCCGCGGGGATGAAAAGTCGCGTGACTGGCGTCAGGGCACGGGCGAGTAGATCCTTCGCTCGGCGCCACGGATCGTGCGGAGGGACGGAATCGGCGGCGCCTCCCGCAGGAAAACAAAGGTATGGCCGATCGCGGGAAGAAACGAAGCGCGGCGCCGAAGATCCGGCGCCGCGCTCGTTTTCATCCACCGCGTCCCGTCACATACGCGGCGGAAGGGGCGGAGGCATGTCTTCGGGGCGATGGCCGGGCGGAAGGTCGCCGGGGTGGTCCATCGGCATCACGTTCTCATCCGGATACCGGTCCGCATCCGCAGGGCGATCGTGCAGCGGCGGCGGCATCTCCCGGTCGTGCGGGGGATGCGGGGCCGCCTGGTTGCTGGCGAGCGGCGGAACGGGGCCGGCCTCCAGCCGCGGGTCGCGCGCGTTGGCGCTGCCGCGGGCGAACGCCTCGCGGACGCGCATCTCCACCAGCGGGTCCACGGGGCCGCCCGTGTACGCGGGGAGCAGCGCCACCTGCGCCGCGGTGAGCCTGTGCACCCACACGTCCTCGCCGCGCTCGCGCAGCTCCACGGCCTCCATGGGGATCACCACGTGCCGGTCCTCGCGCAGCAGGAACAGGTCGTCGGAGACGTCCACGTCCAGGTACGCGACCTTCATCGCCTCGGGGTCCACGAGCATGTCCTCCACGGTCCCGATGCGCTCGTGGTCCTCGCCGAACACGCTCCAGCCGCGCACGTTGGGCGCCGTCTTGGGCAGGCGGAAGTCGCGCGCCTGGCGCAGGGGCACCAGCTTGGACGCCGTCTCCACGCCGGGCGCGTCGAACGGGAGTGCCGGGCCGTAGTAGCGCGGATGGGCGCGCTCCAGCTCCGCGATCACCTCCGGGCTGAGCGGGTGGTCGCCGTCGTACGTGGGCAGTCGGCGCACCTCCGCGTCCAGCCAGCGCGTGAGCCGCAGCGACTGCTCGCCCCAGTCCACCTCGCCCACTGGGATGAGCACCGCCGAGCTCAGCAGGCCGCGCTTTACGGCCAGGTAGCGCACCCGCCCGTCGCGGCCGATGAGCAGGTCCGACACCGTCCCCACGTTGGCGCCGGCCGGGTCGCCCACGGCCCAGCCGATCAGGTCGCGCGTGCGCAGCACCTCAGCGCGCGAGGCTGCAATCTCCGCCATCCTCCCCTCCCTCCGTCCGATGTGTGTCAGCGCGCGGGCGGAATCACCAGCCGCTGGCCGGTGCGCAGCGCGTCGCCTTCCAGCTCGTTGGCCTCGCGGATGGCATCCACCGAGACGCCGTAGCGCCGCGCGATGCCGAACAGCGTCTCGCCCGCGGCCACCGTGTGCGAGCGCCGCTGCGCCGAGCCGCCCTGTGATCCCGTGCGCGGCGCCGCCTGCGACCCCGTCCGCTGCGAGCCGGACGCCGAGCTCGAAGAACTCGACGAGGAAGAGTTCGACGAGGCGCGCGAGTCCCGGGCGGCGGCGGGGAGGCGCAGCACGTCGCCCACCTCCAGCGCGTCCTGGTCCACGTCGGGGTTGATGGCGCGCAGCTGGGCCGCCGTCACGCCGTACCGCCGCGCGATGGCGAAGAACGTCTCACCCGACGCCACCGTGTGCGTCCGCGCCCGCGCCCCGCTCGTGGACGAGGTCGATGTCGATCCCGTCCGCCCGCCCGTGCTCGTGGTCGTCGACGTGGATCCCGTGCGTCCGCTCGCCGTCGTCGAAGTCGTGGAGGTCGATCCGGTGCGTCCGCTGCCGCTCGTGGACGTCGTCGCGGTGGATCCCGTGCGTCCGCCGGTCGTGGCCGTCTGCCCGTTGCGACGGGCGCCCGCCGTGTCGCGGGCGGCGGGGCGGCTGGCGGTGGATGCGCTGTCCCGGCGCGCGGGGCGGCTCGCCGTCGCGGAGGCCGTGTCCCGGCGCGTCCGGCTTCCTGCGGCGGAGGCCGTATCCCGGCGCGTCCGACTGCCCCCGGCGGACGCGGTGTCACGGCGGGCGGATGTGCCGGACGCGACGCGCTGGCCGCTGCCGGCGCGGGCCGTGTCGCGCCGCGTGGAATCGGATGCCGGGCGCGCGGCGCGGCCTTGCAGCCACACCACGTCGCCGCGGGGCGGGCGGGCGACCGTCTCGCCGCTGGCCTGCACGGAGAAGGGGCCCGTGCCGCTGGCCTGCGAGTACGGGCCGGAGCGCGGACGCACCGGCACCGTATCCTCCCCCGCCTCGTTCTCCGCGCTCGCGACGGCGTCCTCGTCCGGGGCCGCCGCCTCCTCGTCCGCGCCCTCCTCGTCGTACTCCGCCATGGCGATGCTGTCGCCGGCGGCGGGGCGCGTGGTGCCGAAGCGCACCGTGTCGGCGGGAGGACGGCGCGGCGTGGTCTGGGCGGCCGCGGGAAGCGCGGCCGCCAGCGTCGCGGCGAACAGCAGGAGGAGCGAAAGACTGCGCATGGTCAGGGCTGGGTGGTCGCCTTGGCGGCGGCTTTCTCGCGGCGTCCCTTCATCCACTCGATGAGCACGGGGACCACGGACACGAGGATGATCCCGATCACCACGTACTCGAAGTTCTTCTGGATCACCGGGATGTTCCCGAAGAAGTACCCCGCGAACAGGAAAAGGGTGATCCAGATCACTCCGCCGATGATGTTGAAGCTCAGGAAGCGCGGGTAGTCCATCCGCGAGGCGCCCGCCACGAACGGCGCATACGTCCGCACGATGGGGATGAAGCGCGCCAGGATGATGGTCTTGCCGCCATGCTTGGCGTAGAACGCTTCCGTGCGCTTCAGGTACTCCGTCTTCATCACCCGCGCGTCATCCTTGAACACCCGCAGCCCCAGCCATCGCCCGATCTGGTAGTTCACTGAGTCGCCGATGACGGCCGCGACCACCAGCAGCATCCAGAGAAGAAAGATGTTGAGCGCCGGCTGCCCCGGCTGGCTGTTGGCCGTGGCGACCACGGCGCCCGCCGCGAACAGCAGCGAGTCGCCGGGAAGAAACGGCGTCACCACCAGCCCGGTTTCGCAGAAGATGATGAGAAAGAGGATCGCGTACGTCCATCCGCCGTACTGCCGCAGCAGGTCCGCGAGGTGCGTGTCCATGTGGCGGAAGTAGTCCAGCGCCTGCATGAGGAAATCCATTCTATGCTCTTCCCTGGCCGCCGTTTGAGGATGGGTTCAGCGGTCGGGACGTTTCTCCCCGACGCGGGTGACTGAGTGTACGGGCGGCGGGGTGGGGATACAAGGTCCGTGCGAGGATTGGAAGGGCGTGGGGAACCGCGGGTCACAGGGGACAGGGTACAGGGGACAGCGGGCAACTGCCGGGGGATCGGGTCGGGTCGGGGCTGGGTGGTCCGGGGCGGGCATCCAGACCCGGCGACTGAAGTCGCGGCACCGAAAACGTGATGTCGGCCTTCGCCGACGGCTCGTGCACGGGCGGGTGCCGTGCGCGGGGCGGAATTCCGGCCAACCACTCGGCCCGGCTTGTCCGCGTGGCACTTGCCCGTGCCGGACAGTCCACGCAGGTGGACTTCGTGTCGTCGTTGCGGCGAATTCAATTGCTCTGCTCGGGCCTGGCGGCCGTGCGTCGGTTGCCCGGCATCCCCCGCGTCCGTAACCTGTATCGCATGAACACGATCGACGACGCAGACCTGCCGACGCTATCCACGGACGAGAGCATCCGCTACAGCCGGCACCTCATCCTCCCCGAGGTGGGGCCCACGGGACAGCGGCGGCTCAAGGCCGGGCGCGTGCTGCTGGTCGGCGCGGGGGGGCTGGGATCGCCGGCGGCCATGTACCTGGCCGCGGCGGGGGTGGGCACGCTGGGCATCGTGGACTTCGACGTGGTCGATACCACCAACCTTCAGCGCCAGGTCATCCACGGCACCTCGGACGTGGGCCGTCCCAAGCTGGACTCCGCCACCGACCGCATCGCCGAGATCAACCCGCACGTCGTCGTCGTGCCGCATCCCGTGCGCCTGACGTCGGCGAACGCGCGCGAGATCGTCCGCGGCTACGACGTGGTGATCGACGGCAGCGACAACTTTCCCACGCGCTACCTGGTGAACGACGCGTGCGTGCTGGAAGGCAAGCCGTGCGTGTACGGCAGCATCCTGCGCTGGGAAGGGCAGGCGTCGGTGTTCTGGGCCGGCCACGGGCCCTGCTACCGCTGCCTGTTCGCCGAGCCGCCGCCGCCGGGGATGGTGCCGTCGTGCGCGGAGGCCGGCGTGCTGGGCGTGCTGCCGGGGATCATCGGGTGCGTGCAGGCGCTGGAGGCGGTCAAGCTGTTGCTGGCGCAAGGGGATGCGCTCGTGGGGCGTCTCTTGCTTTTCGATGCGCTGCGGATGAGGTTCCGCGAGATGCGCCTGCGCCGCGACCCGGCCTGCCCCGTCTGCGGCGACCATCCCACGATCCACGACCTGATCGACTACGAGCGCTTCTGCGGCTATGAACCCGCGGAGGCTTCCCAGGAGACGCAGATGAGCAACGGAGTGCCGGAGATCACCCCCACGGAGCTCAAGGCGCGGCTGGACCGCGGCGACAAGCTCACCATCATCGACGTGCGCGAGCCGTTCGAGTGGGACATTGGCAACCTGGAGGCGTACGGCGCGCGTCTGATCCCGCTGCAGCAGGTGCCGCAGCGTCTGGACGAGATCGATCCCGCGGACGAGATCGTGATGCAGTGCCGCAGCGGCGCCCGCAGTGGCCAGGCGGCGGCGTACCTGCGCCAGCGCGGCTACGAGCGCGTGATGAACCTGGACGGCGGCATCCTGGCCTGGTCGGACGAGGTGGACCCGTCGATACCGAAGTACTGAGGACTGCGGGGTACAGGGGACAGGTTACAGGGGACAGCCTGCAACGGCGTCCCGGATTCGGCCCCGGTGCAGCGCTGGATGGTTCCGGCTGCGGCAGCCGAACGGCGACGCGCTTCGCGGGGGGGCGTGGCGTGGCGGGTTCCGCGGACGTCCGCGGGGTACCTGCCGCTCGCGGAGAAGATTCCCCGGTCGCGCATTGGCCAGGTGCACGGGCGGGTGCCGGCGCGCGCTCTCTCGGAATGGCAATTGGACGCGCGGGATGGGGTTCTCCCTTCCCCCATGGGGTTTATGGGGGAAGGGCCGGGGATGGGGGGCGCTCCGCCCGCGCGCGGTGCGTCCTCTCTGCCGAGAAATCCCACCTCCCCCAGGGGTTTTTGGGGGAGGTCGCGAGGAACGAGCGGGTGGGGGCGCTGCTGGATCACGGCATCCTGCGATGGGCCGCATCCCAAGTAGTCACTGCACGTTCGGCACGAAACCCGCGGCAACCCCACCCCACAAGCCACGCTACAGTCGTCGTCTGGAGGAGGGCACCGGTCCCTGCTCCCTGACCTGGGCCTCAACCCCCCACGGCCAAGGAAGCCGATGCCCGCACCCCTGCTTTCCATCGTCCCCACGCTGCCGTTCACGGACCCCGTCCTGATCGTCGCGCTGGCCACGCTCCTCTTCCTGGTCGTCCCCGTGCTGGCGGAGCGCGTCCGCGTGCCGGGCGTCATCGGGCTCATCGTGGCGGGCGCGGCCGTGGGGCCGCACGGGTTCGGGCTGCTGGCCCGCGACCAGACCATCATCCTGCTGGGCACCGTCGGCCTGCTGTACCTCATGCTGATGGTGGGGCTGGAGCTCGATCTCCACCAGTTCAGCCGCTACCGCAACCGCAGCATCGTCTTCGGCACACTCTCGTTCCTCGTCCCGGCCCTCGCGGGCGCGGCGGCGGGGATGGCGCTGGGCTACTCCCTCGCGGCGGCGCTCCTGCTGGGCGCCGTGTTCGCGTCGCACACGCTGCTCGCGTACCCCATCGCCAGCCGCCTGGGGATCATCCGCAACGAGGCGGTCACGACGGCGCTGGGCGGCACCATCCTCACGGAGATCCTGGCGCTCCTCCTCTTTGCCGTGGTGGCCAACCAGGCGCGGGGCGCGTCGCTGGACCTGGCGTTCTGGGGGCGGCTCACCGTCTCGTTCGGCATCTACGTGGTGGCGGTGATGTGGGGGCTGCCGCGGCTGGGGCGCTGGTTCTTTCGCCGCTCGGGGGACGGCGGATCGGAGTTCATCTTCGTCCTGGCGTCGCTGTTCACCATCGCATGGTTTGCGCACGCGGCGGGGGTGGAGCCCATCGTGGGCGCGCTGCTGGCCGGCTTGGCGCTCAACCGGCTGGTCCCCGCGCAGGGGCCGCTGATGAACCGCATCCACTTCGTCGGCAACACGCTGTTCATCCCCTTCTTCCTCCTCTCCGTGGGGATGCTGGTGAACGTGTGGGCCCTGGACAGCGTGCGCGCCTGGGTCGTGGCGGGGGTGATGACCGCGGGCGTGCTCCTTTCCAAGTGGATCGCGTCGGCCGTGACGGCGCGGGCGTTCGGATACGAGGCGGCGGAGGGGTGGACGGTGTTCGGCCTGACGGTGCCGCACGCGGCGGGGACGCTGGCCATCGTCCTGGTGGGCTACGACCTGGGGCTGCTGGCCCAGACGGAGGTCAATGCCGTGGTGGTGATGATCCTGGCCACCTGCCTGGCCGGCCCGTGGGCGGTGGAGCGCTTCGGGCGGAAGGTGGCGCAGCAGGAGGAGCTGCGGCCGTACGATCCCACCACGGCGCCGCGGCGGATCATGATCCCCCTCGCCAATCCCGCCACGGCAGAGGCGCTGATGGACCTCGCCTTCGCCGTCCGGGGCCGCGACTCGGACGAGCCCCTGTATCCGCTCACGGTGGCGGGGGACGGAGGCGAGGCCACGGAAGCGGGAGTCGCCGAGGCGGAGCAGATGCTGGCCGGCGCCGTGCGCCACGCGGCCGCCGCGGAGGTGCCCGTGCGCCCCGTGACGCGCGTGGACGGCAACGTCGCCGCGGGGATCGCGCGCGGCGTGGCGGAGACGCGCGCCTCGACGGTCGTCATCGGCTGGGACGGGCGGCGGACGGGGGCGCGCGCCATCTTCGGCACCGTGCTGGACCAGCTGCTGGACCGCACGCGGCAGATGGTGCTCGTGGCCCGGCTGGGCCACCCGCTCAACGTGACGCAGCGCCTGGTCGTCCTCGTGCCCCCGGCGGCGGACCGGCACCCCGGTTTCGCGGACGCGCTGGCGACGGTGAACCGCATCGCGTCCGGGATCGGCGCGGGGATGGCGGGGGTGGTCGTGGGCGGGGACGCGGAGCGGCTGCGGCAGGCGCACGGGGCCGCGCGGCCGCAGGTGGCGGCGGAGTGGATGGCCGTGCCGGACTGGAGCTCGCTGGCGGAGTGGCTGGAATCCGCCGTGCGCCGCGAGGACCTGGTGGTGCTGATGGGCGCGCGGCGGGGGACGGTGGCGTGGCATCCGCGGCTGGAGCGGCTTCCCGCGCGGCTGGCGGAGCTGGCACCGGAAAGCTTCCTGGCCGTCTACCCGGCGGAGACGGAGGCGCCGGCGGAGCTCGCCCCCGAGTCGCTGGGTGACGCGCTGGCGCCGGACCGGGTGGTGCGGGTAAAGGCGGATGCGTTTGGCCCCGCCGTGCGCGAGATGCTGGCGCCCGTGTTCGACGCGCGGACGGCCGCCGGCTTGGCGGAGCTGCTGGAGGGCGCGGAGGCGCGGTTCAGCAGCGAGATCGTGCCCGGGGTTGCCCTGCCGCACACGCGCCTCCCCGGGCTGCCGCGGCCCATCCTGCTGCTGGGCGTCAGCGACGACGGCGTGCACCTGCCCCACGGCACCCGCCCGGCGCGGCTGCTGGTGCTGCTCGTGAGCCCCGCCGAGCGGGCGGACGAGCACCTGCGCGCCCTGGCCGGCATCGCCCGCCTGCTCGCGGACCCGACGCAGACCGGCAGCCTGCTGGAGCGCCACGCCCCCGGCAGCGCGCTCGACTGGCTGCACGTGGACGAGTGAACGGCAGTGCGTGAGTGCGAAAGTGCGAAAGTGCGAAAGTGCGAAAGTGCGAAAGTGCGAAAGTGCGAAAGTGCCTGAGGACGCGCACAACTGCCCGTTGACGGTTATCCCCCCTCCCGCGCAGTTTGCGGGAGGGGGTGGACGAGCCTAAGCGAGGCCGGGGGAGGGCCCCCGCGCGGGGCCGGCCGACCCTCACGAACCCTGATGAATCCGATGTCCATCACCAGTCCCGTCGATTCCGCCGCCCCCGGCCTCCCCACCGCCGCCGACGTGCGCGCGGCGGCGGACCGGCTGCGCGGCGTGGCCCACCGCACGCCCGTGATGACCTCGCGCACGCTGGACGAGCGGCTGGGCGCGAGCGTCTTCTTCAAGTGCGAGAACCTGCAGCGGGGCGGCGCCTTCAAGTTCCGCGGCGCCTACAACGCCGTCTCGCAGCTCTCGCCGGACGAGCGCGCCCGGGGGGTGCTGGCGTACTCGTCCGGCAACCACGCGCAAGCCGTGGCGCTCACCGGGCGGCTGCTGGGGATCCAGACCGTCATCGTGATGCCGCAGGATGCGCCGGCCGCCAAGATCGAGGGCACGCGCGGCTACGGCGCCGAGGTGGTGCTGTACGACAAGGAAGGCCGCTCGCGCGAGGAGATCGCCGACGAGCTGCAGCAGGAGCGCGGGATGAGCCTCATCCCGCCGTACGACCATGCCGGCGTGGTGGCGGGGCAGGGGACGGCCGCGCTGGAGCTGCTGGACGAGACGGGGCCGCTGGACGCGCTCCTGACCCCCTGCGGCGGCGGCGGGCTGCTGAGCGGCAGCGCGCTCATCGCGGGCGAGGTGTCGCCGGGGTGCCGCGTGATCGGCGTGGAGCCGGAGCTCGCGGACGACGCCACGCGCACCTTTCGCACGGGCGAGCTGCAGTCCGTCCGCAACCCGCCCACCATCGCGGACGGCCTGCGCACGCCGTCGCTGGGCCGCATCACCCTCCCGCTCGTCCGTGCCCACGTGAGCGACATGCGCACGGTGACGGAGGACGGGATCGTGGAGGCCATGCGCTTCTTGTGGACGCGGATGAAGATCATCGTGGAGCCCTCCGGCGCCGTCCCCCTCGCCGCCCTCATGGCCGACCCCGACGCGTTCCGCGGGATGCGGATCGGGATCGTGCTCACCGGCGGCAACGTGGACCTGGCCAGCGCCTGCGCGCTGCTGGCGTAATCATCCCTCCCTGTTGGAACGGGGTTCAAACGCAGGCTTGACGTGGTATGCTAAATCTGGCATTGTGGAGGATGCGATGCAGCAACGCCGTCGAGCATACTGGGAAACGGGTACTCGCGAAGCCCTGCGGGAGTGTCCGGAAGACGTGAGAGGGGAATTCGGGCAGGGGCTGTACCTCGCGGAGCAGAATAAACTTCCGCCGAACGGCTCACCCATGCGTGGCCGGTTGGCGGGGGTCGTCGAACTGGCTTCGGATGAGGAGGGCGATACGTACCGCCTGTACTACACGCTCAAGTGCCCCGGTTTCGTGTACGTGCTGTACTGTCACAAGAAGAAATCCAAGCAGGGGAGCGAGATTCCGAAGCACGAGGAGGACGTGATCGCGAAGCGGTACAAGGACGCGGTCCGTGATTGTCCGTAGCACCTGGGAGGGATGATGGGCAAGAAAGATCTGGACGAGGAATTCGCCCGGTTTGAACCGGGTTCTGGTAACGTGTTCGCGGACCTGGGGTTCCCGAACCCCGAGGAGGCCCTCGCCAAGGCGGGTCTGGCGCAGGCGATATCGGAGACGATTGAGCGGCGGCGGCTGACGCAGGAAGAGGCCGGGAGAATCATGGGCCTCGATCAGCCGAAGGTATCAGCCATCGTGCGGGGCCGCCTGAGCGGGTTCACGCAGGATCGCCTGACTCGCTGTGTGCTTTCCCTGGGCGACGATGTCGAGATCACCGTCCGCCGCCCGGCGAGCTACACCGAGGCGGGGCGCCTCGCCGTGACGCTCGCCTGAGGGGCTTGATCAGAACGCACGCCGCCGGAGATCCGACCGGGCAGATCCGGCGGCAACCATGGCAATGGGAGAAAGGCTGGCATTTACGGCCGCCGCTCCGCGGGGCCCCTCACCCCCCCGGCCCCCTCTCCCGCAAACTGCGCGGGAGAGGGGGAGAACACCGCGCTCCATCCCGGGCCCCGTACGACCCGCCCCTCACGAGGCCGATTCGGTCGCACGGGCCCGGAATGCGCTTGAGTCTTGTCCGCGGAGGCGGACAGCGTGAAGTTGTAGCCGCGAATTCATTCGCTCCCGTCCCGCCGGGATTCGCTCCCGGCGCGCGCGATCCTTCACCCGGCGATCCGCCCTACCGCCCGGCGACGTCCCCCTACCGCCCGGCCGTGTCTCCCTCCCGCCCTGCGCCGGGGAGGCGGCGGTAGTCCTCCACCAGGCTGATGAACGCGCGGCGGTGGCCGTGCGGATCCTCGCCCAGGGAGCGGCGGGCCAGCGACAGCACGTCGTCCAGGCTGCTGCCCCCGCGGTGCTCCGACCTCCGCAGCAGCATCCCGAACTCCGCCACGGCCGCCGCGAACCGGAAGTCGTCCGACGTGCGCGCATCCGTTCCGGGCGCCTGGACCGCGTGCGACAGCAGCACGCTCACGTCGCCGTCCGGGCGCTTGTAGCGGATGTTGACGTTCATCATCTCCCCCGAGAACGCCGTCAGGACCTCTGACGACGGGCGCTGGTAGCGAAGGTCCGCCACCTCGCCCACGGTCACGCTCGACTCCGCCCCCACGGGCACGATCTCGTACAGCGCCGTCACGGAGTGCCCCGCGCCCAGCTCGCCCGCGTCCTTGCGGTCGTTCGCGAAGTCCTCGGCCGCCAGCAGCCGGTTCTCGTAGCCGATCAGCCGGTAGGCGTGCACGCGCTGCGGGTTGAACTCCACCTGCAGCTTTACGTCCTTGGCGATGGTGAACAGGGTGCCGCCCATCTCCTGCACCAGCACCTTGCGCGCCTCCAGCAGCCCGTCGATGTACGCGTAGTTGCCGTTGCCGTGGTTGGCCATCTGCTCCATCCGCGCGTCCGCCAGGTTGCCCGTGCCAAAGCCGAGCACGGTCAGGAACGTCCCTTCCGCGCGCTTTTGCTCGATGAGCCGCACCAGCTCCCCCTGGCTACTCACACCCACGTTGAAGTCGCCGTCCGTGGCCAGGATCACGCGGTTGTTGCCGCCGGGGATGAAGCCGCGCCGCGCCACCTCGTAGGCCAGGCGGATGCCTTCCGCGCCCGCCGTGCTCCCCCCGGCGTCCAGCCGCTCGATGGCGTCCAGGATCGTCTCGCGCCGGTCGCCGGGGGTGGCGTCCAGCACCAGCCCGGCCGCGCCCGCGTACACCACCAGCGCCACGCGGTCCTGCCCGTCCAGCTCCTCCACCAGCATCCGCAGCGACGCCTTGACCAGCGGAAGCTTGTCGGGCGTGGCCATGGAGCCGGAGACGTCCACCAGGAACACCAGGTTGCTGGGCGGCAGCTGGGCCGAGTCCATCCGGCGCCCCTGGATGCCTACGTGCACCAGCTGGTGGCGCGGGTTCCACGGCGCGGTGCCCACCTCCGTCACCACGGCGAATGGGTGCGCGGCCGTGGGATCGGGATAATCGTACGAGAAGTAGTTCACCAGCTCCTCGATGCGCACGGCGTCCCGCGGCGGCGGCGCTCCGTCCCGGACGAAGCGGCGCACGTTGCTGTACGAGGCCGGGTCCACGTCGATGGCGAAGGTGGAGAGCGGGTCCCGCGACGCGGCCAGGAACGGGTTCTCCTGGATGAGGTCGTATTCCTCCGTGTTCATGGCCGGCGGCGGCGGGGGCGGTGCCGGCTCTGCGGCCAGCCGGGCGCCCGCGCCGTTCTTCGTGGTGATCTGCACGACCTCGGCGGAGCCGCGAGAGCCGTACAGCGACGCGGCCGCGGCCCCCTTGACCACCTCCACCCGCGCGATGTCGGCCGCGTCGAGGGTGGAGGCCTGCGCGCTGCTCATGATGACCCCATCCACCAGGTAGACCGGCTCCGATGTGCGGCCGGTCGCGCGCGTGCGGCCAATCCCGTTCGTCTGGCCGGTCCCGGTCGTGTAGCCGGTCCCGTACGTGCGGCCGGCCGCGTTGATGCTCCTGGGGCCGCGCAGCAGGATGGAGGGCGCCGAACCCGGCTGTCCGGATCCCGAGACGACGGTGGGGCCGGCGACCTTGCCCTGAATGGCGCTCGCGGCGCCTGTGACGACGACTTCCTCCATCAGCAGCATGGAGGTGGTCAGCTGGAAGTTCTGCGTGAGCGTGGCGCCCGGCGACAGCGTGATGGTGCGTGAGACGGGCATCAGCCCCGTGCGCGACGCCGTGATCGTTGCGCTCTGCCCCGCGCGGATGCGGGCCGCCGGAATCACCAGGCGGTAGTTGCCGTCCGCGCTCGTGCTGGCGCCGACGTTCAGGGACTCGATGCGCACGAGCACGGCCGCTTCGGGCTGGCCCTGCGCATTGCTCACGCGGCCGGTGACGGTGGCCGCGTCCTGCGCGGCCAGGGGCGTGGCGAGCAGCAGGAGCAGGGTGAGGACTGCACGGACGAATGTTGGGCTCATGGAAGGCTCCTCTCCAGGGGCGGAAAGAACAACTGGATTCCGGACGATGGGTG
>DATING010001522.1:0-5421 GCA_035474555.1 Longimicrobium sp.
CGCCCTTGCCGCCGGGGGCGTAATGGCGTTCTGTTGATGCGCGCGGGGCGCTGAGCCCGGTGCAGTTCGCAACATGGACGTTGCCCTCGGGCCCTACGAGCCTGATATTAGGCCTCAAAAGACGCGGCACCCCGCCGCGCCGGCCCGCCCCGACCCAGACCGCGGAGTCATCCGGATGCCCCTTCCGGCCGGAAAGACCACAGGGCGATCGCGCCCGTCGTACCTGGCCGCACCCCCCCTGCTGTCCGAGAGCGAACCCTTCGAGGGCGCCGACGTGCTGCGCGAGCACCCGGGTGCCCTGGGGGCGTTGCTGTGGAAGTCGCTCCGCGATGTGACCGCCTGGACGGAGGCAGCGCAGGGCGACCGGGCAACGCTCTTCAACCCCGCCGCGGCCCAGGCGCGCGACGCCGACGTGGCCGCCTCGGGGGCCGAGCCGGAGCTGTGGGCGCCGCTGCTGATCGTCGCGCAGCTGCTGCGGCACCCGGGGAACGTGGACTACGCCCGGCTGGTGAACGCCTGCCGGGCCGCGGCGCGCTGGGGCGAGCGGCGCGGCTTTACGGCCGTGCAGCTGGGCTTTACGCAGGCGGCGGCGCGGCTGGTGCCGACGCATCCGCGACTGGCCTATTCCGTGGGCCGACTGAGCCGCGACCGGGGCGAGTACGCGCGGGCGGAGACGTGGCTGCGCGCCAGCATTCGCCTGGCGCGGGGGACGGACTGGCACACCTACGCCCTAGCCTACCTGAGCCTGGGGACGCTGTACCAGCAGCTGGGCAACCTCCCCGCGGCGCGCGCCGTGACGGAGCGCGGCCTGCGCACCACCGTTCGGCGGCGCCTGCGCAGGCTGGAGGGCACGGCGTACCACAACCTGTGCGTGCTGGCGGGGGAAAGCGGCGACTACGCGCACGCCCAGCGCTGCGCGTCCGCCGCCCTGCAGCGTTACGGCGCGGGCCATCCGCGCCTCCCCGCGCTGGCGTACGACCTGGGGCTGGTGTGGTTCCTGTGCGGCTACTTCGACCGCGCTCTCCCCGTGTTCGAGGCCGTGCTGGCCCACATGCCCGAGAGCGTGGAGCGCGCGATGGGGCTGGCCAACACGGCGCGGGCCGCCGCGGGGGCAGGGGATCGCGCGCGGTTCGAGCGGTACTGGATGCAGGCGGACTGCGCCCTGGCGACCTGCGAGGTGCAGCCCGCCGTGGCCGAGGGATGGCTGGCGCTGGCCCGCGGCGCCGTGCTGGCCGGCGATGCCGCGCGCGCGCAGGCAGCGGCCGCGCGGGCCGGCGAGATCGCCGCCACGCTCCGTTTGTCACAGCTGCGGTTCGAGGCCGACGCCGTGATGGAATCCGCGCGCACCACCGTGCCCCTCCCTCCGCCGCGCGATGCGGAGGGCGAGCGGGTGTTCCGTGAAGCCGGCGAGCTGGCCACGCGGATGGTGCAGTCCCTGGCGCTTGCAGGGGGCGCCTAGGGCGCCCGCCGCCCGCGCCGTGGCGGAGGGGGTGTCTTCTAGCGCGTACCCCCTCCCATGAATCCCTGGCCGGTGCTCAGCTCCGCCTTCGTGTCGGCGGCGGTGACGGGCGCGGTGATGGTCTCGGCGCAGGCGGCCAGGGCGGCCAGGGCAAGCAGGGCGATCAGTCGGAACGTCTTCATGCGGCCTCCGGAGGGTTGTTTGGAAGTTCGCCGCAAAACACGCGGCGGCAACAAAGTGCACAGGCTTGGTGCGTTCAGTCAATCAAAGCACGCAATCAGGCCACATCCGAGCCGACACGTCATGCACGTTTCCCCCCGCCCGCTCCTGCTGATGCACGATGCGCCGGGCTTCGCGGGCACCCTGCGCGAGGCCGCCGGCGACGCGGGCCGCGTGTGGACCCTCCCCGACTGGGACGCCCTGGAGCGGGCCATGGCCCGGGTGCCGCCCACGGCCGTGGTGATCGTGGACCCGTATGCCGGCAGCCCGGGCGAGCTGTCGCCGCGGCTGCACGCCCTGCTGCGGGACCTGCGCTCCGCCACCGTCGTCGCGGCACTCCCCATCATCCCGCAAACGGTGCCGCACCTGGAGCAGCTGGCGCGCTGGGGCGTGGCCGACGTGGTTGAGCTGGGCCGCGAGGACACGGCCGGCGCCCTGAAGCGGCGCCTGCGCCTGGTGCAGGGCCGCCTGGTGACGCGGCTGCTGGAGCGCGCCCTTCCGCGCACCACCCCCACCCGCACGCGGTCCCTGCTGGCGACCGCGGCGGACGTGGCCGCGGTGGCGGGCGGCAGCGCCGAGCTGGCGCAGGTGCTGGGCGTCACGGAGCGCACGGTGCTGCGCTGGTGCCGCCGGGCGGACCTTCCGCAGCCGCGCCGGCTGATGGCGTGGCTGCGCATCCTGCTGGCCACCGACATGCTGGACGACGCCGGCCGCACCCTGGCCGCCGTGGCGCACGCCTGCGGCTACAGCAGCGACACCGCGCTGCGGAACGCGCTCCGCACTTTCCTGGGCGAATCCCCCACGGACCTGCGCGGCCGCGCCTTCCAGACCGCCTCCGCGGCCTTTTCGCGCGAGCTGTTCGACCTTCGCGAAGCCGCCCACGCCCGTGGCCGCCCGGAGAAGACCTGGCTGCAGTAGGGAAGTGCGTGAGTGCGTGAGTGCGAAAGTGCGGGGCTGATCACCCGGTTGTTTTCCTGAGGGAGGCGCCGCCGATCCTCGCCCGAGCACCATCCCCGGCGCCGACCGAAGGATCTCCTCGCCCGTGATCGACGGCCGCCGCACCCTATGGACTTCGCCCGTGACGGGTCGCGGTCCCCGCCCATGATGGACGGACGCCGCATTGCGTGGACCTCGCCCGTGACGGGTCGCGGTCCTCGCCCGTGACGGACCGATGCCGCATCGCGTGGACCTCGCCCGTGATGGATCGTGGGCGGGGGCTCTCGTTCCGGTGGCGCGGTCCCGTCCGGAGCGAATGAATTCGCCGCTGGAAATTCGCGAAGTCCGCCTTCGCGGACTGCCCGTGCACGGGCAGTCTCGGTGCACCAATGCGTAGTGATGCGGTTGAAGCCTCACGCAGTTTGTGAGGCTTTCCGCAGTTGTTGCGGCGGATTCATCCGCTCAGGCTCGATGCCGGCCTCTCACGCCGGATACCCGCCCTGCCGGATTCGGCGTTTCGCACTCTCGCACTCTCGCACTTCCGCACTTCCGCACTCCCGCACTTTCGCACTTTCGCACTGTCCGTCCGTCACAACCACGCCGCCTTGTGCGTTGCACCTGCGGAAGGGTGGCCTGGGTCGTGCTGCATCCATCCCGAACGTCCATCCGGGGGAACTCCATGGCGCGCGCACGGTAATGTCGAACCTGGAAGAGGCGATCGAGATCGCGGCGCAGGCGCATCGCGGACAGCGGGACCGTGCCGGCGCGCCGTACATCCTGCACCCGCTCCGGATGATGTTCGCCGTGCAGACGGACGCCGAGCGCATGGCCGCCGTGCTGCACGACGTGGTCGAGGACACCGACTGGACGCTGGATGCCCTGCGGGAACGCGGCTTTTCCGAGCAGGTGGTGACGGCGGTGGACCACCTTACGCGCCGCGAGGGCGAGAGCTACGAGGCGTTCGTCCGCCGGGCGGCGCAGCACCCGGTGGCCCGGCGGGTAAAGGTGGCGGACCTGGAGGACAACATGGACGTGCGGCGCATCGGCACCGTCTCCGCGGACGACGTGGAGCGCCTCACCAAGTACCACCGCGCGTGGCGGCTGCTCACCGGCGACCTGCCGGAGTGAGCCGCGCGCGGAACCGAGAAAACCCGAGGGAGACGGTGATGAAGACCTTTTTCGTTCGATGGATTGCACTGCCCGCCCTGCTGCTGGCGACCCTTTCCGGCTGCGAGGGCCTGCTGAGCGATGGCGGCGAGGAGCAGCGCAACCAGTTCCGCGCGGCCAATAACCGCTGGCAGGCCGCGAACCTGGATTCGTACGATTACACGCTGGAGCTGGTGTGCGCCTGCGGCACCCCCACGGAGCTGCGCAACGTCACCATCTCGGTGGAGAACGGCGTCCCCGTGTCCCGCGTCTACACGGGCACCCCGCCGGGCAACGCGCCCGCGTCCATCTTTGGCGACTACGATACCGTGGAGGAGCTGTTCGCGGCCGTGGAAGAGGCCATCAGCCGCGATGCGGACCTGCTGAACGTGATCTACGATCCCACGTACGGCGTGCCGCTCCTGCTGCAGTGGGATCCGTCCACCCGCGACCCGGACGACCACCTGGCGTTCCAGGTCTCCGATTTCACGCCGTCGACGGCTGCGCCCTGAAGCGGCCCGGGGTTTGCCCGTCCGGGCCGGGTCGTGACCCACTGACCCGCACCCGGACGGAGCGCCCATGCCCGCACCCGCACGAGCCCTGCTGCGCCTGCTGATCCTTGCCGCCGCACTCAGCCTGCCCGGCTGCCTGGTGGTCTCCTGCGGCGTCTGAACCGCGGAGCAACGGCACGGACGACGGATCGGCCCAGAAGACGAAGCCCCGCCGGACACCTGGTCCGGCGGGGCTTCTCGATCGTGGCGGAACCGGGAGGCTACCGCTGCAGCCGCACCTGGTTTAGCCGCATGTCCCACACGATGGTGTCGCTGCCGCGCAGGTCCACCGCGGGCGACGTCAGCCGGTAGCCCGTGCCGCCTTCCGCGCGCAGCACGTAGCGCCCGCGGATCACCGGTGCGCGCGCCGTGAGCGTTTCCGCGCCCAGCGTGGACATGCTGCCCAGGTTGATCTCCGGACCGCTCAGGGGCACCAGGTGCACGCGCACCTGCGTGGGAATGGTCCCGTCGTTCTGCACCACCACGCGCACGAAGTCCTCGCTGCCGCCCGGCCCCGCGCCCTGCGTGTTGCTCGAGCACCCCGCCATCATCACCAGCGCGGCCAGCATCGTGCCGGCCCACCGCATCATCCCTCGCATCATCGTCTCCTTTGTCGCAGGTGTGCACAGGCCTTCGCACCGGCTGTGCCATCCCGGTGGAGGGGATACCCCGTCCCGCGCATCCTGCTCCCCCAGGTGCCATCCTCCGCTTCCTCCGCGTGCGAACCCCGGCTTGGGAATCCTCCCGCGGATCTATCCCCACCTGGAGGAAGCGCCGTGAACGCGAAGCCCCGCCGGACTGGACCCGGCGGGGCTTCGGTGGACGGTATCGCGCTCGTTCGCAGGTGGACCGTTACGGCTCGTGGTTCACCCGATGGTTGCGCATGTTCCAGACGACCGTGCCGCTGCCGTCCAGGATCACCACGGGTGACCGGCTCGTCCCCGCGTTGGGACCGCCTTCCGCGAGGAGCATGAAGCGGCCCTTGAGCTGCGGCGCGCGCGCCGTGAGCGTGTCGGTGCGGGTGGTGGACATGATGCCCAGATCGATGCGCCCCGACCCGTCCGTGGGAACCAGGAAGATGCGGGGAAAGTTGCGCATCGACCCCTCGTT
>DATING010001523.1:0-4710 GCA_035474555.1 Longimicrobium sp.
CACCGTTCTCCGGATGCCCGCCTCCAAGTCCAGGGCCGCGCCCAAACGCAAGCGAAAGCCGTCTCCGCAGCGCCTGCGCAAGCTGCTGGCGACGGAGTGGGGCTATTGGGACCGCGGGATGATCCGCATTGCCGGCGTGGACGAGGTAGGGCGCGGGCCGCTGGCGGGGCCCGTGGTGGCCGCGGCCGTCATCCTTCCCGAGTCCACCTGGATCGACGGGGTGGACGACAGCAAGCGCCTGAACGCCGGCCGCCGCACGGACCTGTTCCAGAAGATCGTGCAGTCGGCCCTCGTGTTCGGCATCGGCGCGGCGTCGGCGCGGGAGATCGACCGCATCAACATCCGCCGTGCCACGGCGCTGGCCATGCAGCGCGCCATCGCCCGGCTGGGCGGCGTGGACCACCTGCTGGTGGACGGCCTGGCCGTGCCGGAGCTGGGGACGGAGACGCACACGGCCATCGTGGGCGGCGACGGGTGCGTGCACTGCATCTCGGCCGCGTCCATCATCGCCAAGGTGACGCGCGACCGGCTGATGGCGCGGCTGGCGGCGCGCTACCCGGAGTATGGCTGGTCGCGCAACATGGGCTACGGCACGCGGGAGCACCTGGAGGCGCTGGACCGCCTGGGCCCCACGCCGCACCACCGCCGCTCGTTCCAACCCTGCCAGCTGGACTTCGCCGAGGCGCTGCTGGATGCCGACGCCGGCGACACGTTCGACATCGACGCAGGCGATGCGCTGCTCGACGCCGACGCCGGCGACGCGCTGATGGCCGAAGCTGGCGACACGCTGGACTTCGAAGCCAGCGACGCGTTGTTGGACGTCGAAGCAGGCGACGTGCTGCTGGCCGAAGCCGGCGACTGACCGCTTTCCTTCTCGAACCGCACCGGAGCCGATGCACACCGAGCACCTTCAGAACGTTCGTCCCGCGGGAGTGCTGTTCGGCTGGTTCGTGAGCGTGGCCGTCGTTTCGCTCATCGCGCTGGTGCTGGCCGTGACGGGGATCGTGGACCCCGAGTCGACCGGCAGCGGCGGCCTGTGGGGCGTGCTGGCCATCGCCGTCGGCTTTTTCGTGGGCGGATGGTTCGTGGGCTCGCGGCTGGGCGTCGCGCCCATCCTGCACGGTGTGGCGATGGGTGTCGTCTCCATCCTGATCTGGTTCCTGGCCAACCTGCTCGCCGGCGAGACCGTCGCCGACAGCGCGTGGGTCAGCGGCTCCGAGACCTACTACGCGGGGCTGCTCCTGCTCCAGATGGTGGCTGCCGGGCTGGGGGCCAGCGTGTCGTCGCGGTCCAAGCGGCGTGCGACGGTTGCGTCGTGAGGGACCGGCTGAGGGAATAGGGAATCGCCTGCGGATGTACCTGCGGCGCCTCGCCATCCGGCCGGGGCGCCGTTGCTGTTTTCAGGGGCTTGAGGCTGGGCACGACGCGGTGCTCGGAAACTTCTGGTTATCGATCCTGCGTATCCCATCAGCGAAATCGATCACACGGTTCTCCGGGGATTCACGCGATGAGCAAGCTGCTGTTCTGGATCGGCATCGTCGTCCTGCTCGTCGCGGCGGACCGCGCGCTGCTGGCGATGGAGTCGCGCGGGTGGATCAACTACCGCCGGCACGGGCCCCACCTCTCCGCCGCGCGCTACCACGTGATGGAGATGCACTCCATCTGGGAGCCCGGCATCCAGCAGGTCATCGAATCCCACTACCGCGAGCAGAAGAACGAAGACGAATCCGGTGATCCCAACAGCGAGGAGGACGAGCCCGCCGCCGGCTGAACACGAGGGGCTGAGTTCCTGTCAGGCACCCTGGGCGGAACGGCATTCCCGCGGCCGTGCTTGCGATTCAATAGCAAGCTATGTATAATTACAGGTGAAGATAGTCAGCTATATACTCTGGCCGGAGGCCTCCATGCCGCGCACCACTCTCCGGATGCTGCACGCAGCCGCATCCACGCTCGGGCTCGTCATCATCACCACGTTCTTCCTCTCGTCGCTGATCGCGGAGATCGCGGGGGACCGGGAGACGATCGTGCGCGTGAAGACCGCGATCGTGTATGCGCTGTTCGCCCTGGTGCCGGTGATGGCGGCCGCGGGGGCGAGCGGAAACCGGCTGGCGGGTACGTCGCACGCTCCGGTCATCCTGCGGAAGATGCGACGGATGAAGCTCGTGGCCATCAACGCGGCCGTCGTGCTCATCCCGTGCGCGATCACGCTGTTCTGGATGGCGAGCCACGGCCGGTTCGGATGGCAGTTCGCGGCGGTGCAGGGGATGGAGCTGATCGCGGGGGCGGCAAACATCATCCTGCTGGGCCTGAACCTGCGCGATGGGCTGGGCATGAGGGCTGCGCGAAGCCGCGGCGCGCGCAACGCCGCCGCGCGGACACGTCCGGATTCACTGGCAAAGGTACGATGAGCTTCGATCGGAACCAGTCGGCGGGCTACGTCGTCAACTACCTGGCGCGATCCTTTGCGCAGGCGCTCTTCCGGCGGATCCGGCCGCACGGCGTTACGACGGGGCAGTTCCCGGTGCTGCTGGCGCTCTGGGAGCGGGAGGGGGTGACGCAGACGCAGCTCGCGGAGAACCTGGCCGTGGAGCAGCCCACGATGGCCAACACGCTGAAGCGGATGGAGCGCGACGCCCTCATCCAGCGCGTGCCGGACCCGGAAGACCGCCGGCAGTCGCGCATCCACCTGACGCCGCGGGGCCGGGAACTGGAGGAGGTGCTCACCGGCTGCGCGAACGATGCGAACGCCGCCGCGCTCGCGGGATTCAGCGCGGAGGAGCGGGACACGTTCCTGGCGCTCGCCCGGCGCATCGTCCGCAACCTGGAGCGCGACGCGGGCGGCGAGACGTAGCGCCGGCCGCGCCCGCCATGCCCGCAGGGTTGGAGCCGCGGCCGGCTTGCCGGGTTGCGTTTGTAATCATTTTACGACAGATATAAACGCAATGCGGTGCGCCCGTGCCGCTGAACCCTCTAAAGGAGCCTGCAGATGCGAATCAGCCGCTTCGTTCTCGCCGCCACCCTCACGCTCGTCGCCGCATGCGGGCGTGACGCCGCCACGCCGCTCGCGGCGCCGGACGAGGCATCGGCCTCCAGCTGGACGCGCAGCTACTGGATCTCGGGCCTCACGTATACGGGATCGCACCTGAACTGGTCGCTGGCAAGTTTCGCCGGCGGATACGTCAAGGTGGAGCTCGTGCCCGACTATTCCTCCATGGGCGCGCCGTACGAGCTGGGGACCGTCCCGGCGGATGGCGACGCGATGTCGTTCTACAAGCCGGCCAACAACTCCCTGCGCCTGACGGCCATCCCCACCGTCGCCGGATGTACGTTCCACGGCTGGAAGTTCAATCTGTCGTCCACGTCCATCGCCACGCAGGCGAATCCCATCAGCATGGACAGCTACCGCACCTATTCCCAGGCGCGCGCCGAGTTCCGCTGCAGCTGATCCACGACACCCGCACGTGCGGGTGGATGATGGGGAGATACGAAAGGGGCACGCTTCCACGCGGGGGGAGTGCCTCTCGCGCATCCAGCCTGTAACGGCGGGGCGGATGCGGTGCGATTCGCGGCGGATGCACGGCACGATTGCGGCGCTCCGGCGTACCACAGGCCGGTGCCGCCGCCCGCTCGGATCATCCGGTGGACGGCGTGCGGAAATCGAAGTCTTTCCTGAAGTCTGCATGAGATCCCAGCTTCGCGACGGCGACGAGTTCGACTCGCACTACGAAGACCGCGTCCATGCCCCCGTGCGGGCGCGCGGGACGCTGCCCGTGGCCGGCGTGTACCTGTGCGCCGGGCGCTTCGAGGTGGCCGCGCCGCACACGCCCGCCGCGCGCCGGCTGGTGGACGCGGGCGCGCTGCTCGTGGCCAGCGTGAGCTTCGACGGCCTGCAGGTGCCCGCCCTGACCGGCGGCGCCGCCCGCGACCCGCGCCTGGCGGACTTCGTCCCGCGGCCGCTGCGCGAGACCGCCCGCGACCCGGAGCCGGGACACAACTGACACCTGCGCCGTCGCGGGTGGAATGACGACGAGCCCCGCGCAATACGCGGGGCTTTTTCGTGTCCCGTCCGGATCGCCGCGGGCGCTGCGTGCGCGGGGTGGACGCGCGCGGGACGGATTGCGTTGGGGCGATGGCGGTTCGCGTGGTTGACGGACCGGGGGCGAGGCGGCATCTTACCGGGCTATTGTGCCCGGCTGCACGTGCCGGCCTTCGCCGAACCCGCCGGTTTGGGTGGCGAATGCCCGCGCGGCCGCCGCCGGAGCCGTGCCCGTTGTACCGCGCGACGCCGGCCGTACCGACCGGCGCGTCCTTTTGTCATAGCCTTCCAACCCTTCACATGCATCCGATCGCTTACGCCATCCCCGTGTTCGGCGTGCTGGCCCTGCTGTACACCCTGTGGCGCTCCGCCTGGGTCACGCGGCAGGACGCCGGCAACGAGCGCATGAGCACCATCGCGGGCCACATCGCGGACGGAGCCCTGGCCTTTTTGAAGGCCGAGTACAAGGTGCTCATGATCTTCGCCGTGATCGCCTGCCTGTTCCTGGGCTTTCTGAGCATCTCGGACGAGCGGTCGCACCCCGCCATCATCGGCGCGTTCCTGCTGGGTGCCGTGTTCTCGGCGCTGGCCGGCTTCATCGGCATGCGCATCGCCACCAAGGCCAACGTGCGCACCGCGCAGGCCGCGCGCACCAGCCTGAGCAAGGCGCTGGA
>DATING010001524.1:0-11543 GCA_035474555.1 Longimicrobium sp.
GCCTTCGAGCACCAGGAGATGCCGTTCGAGCGGCTGGTGGCCGAGCTGCAGCCGGAGCGCAGCCTGGGGCACTCCCCCCTCTTCCAGGTGATGTTCACGGCCGACGCCGCGCCCCCGGTCGAGGCCGCGCCGCTGCTGGACGCGCGCGCCCTGCCGGTGGAGACGGATACGGCCCAGTTCGACCTGACGCTGCGGATCTCCCACACCGGGGACGGCCTGCACGCCGCCGTCACCTACGCCACCGACCTGTTCGAGCGCGGCACCGTCCGGCGGATGCTGGCCCACTTGGCGCGCGTGCTGGAGCAGGTGGCGGACGACGCGGACGTGCGCCTGTCCCGCCTGCGGCTGCTGGACGCGGCGGAGCGGCGGACGATGGTGGAGGACTGGAACCGCACCGACGCCGTGTACCCGGCGGACCGCGGGATCGCCGCGCTCTTCCAGGCGCAGGCGGCCGCCGCGCCGGACGCCCTGGCGGTCGCCGGCGACGGCGCGCCGCTCCCCTACCGCGCCCTGAACGAGCGGGCCAACCGCCTGGCGCACCACCTAGTCCGCCGGGGCGTGAGCCCCGAGGCACGGGTGGGGATCTGCCTGGAGCGCGGGACGGAGATGGTGGTGGCCATGCTGGCCGTGCTCAAGGCGGGCGGCGCGTACGTGCCGCTGGACCCCGGCCTTCCGGCGGAGCGGCTGGCGTTCATGGTGGCCGACTCCGGCGCGGCCGTGCTGGTGACCCGCGCGGGGCTGCGCGGCGTGCTGCCGGACGCGCCCGTGGTGTGCGTGGACGCCGACGGCGAGAGGATCGCGGCGGAGCGCACCGACGATCCGGCCACCGCCGCCGGGCCGGGGAGCCTGGCCTACCTCATCTACACCTCGGGATCCACCGGCACGCCCAAGGGCGTGGCCGTGGAGCACCGCGGCGTCGTGCGCCTGGTCAGGGGCACGGACTACGTGGACCTGGGCCCGGCGGACCGGGTCGCGCAGGCCTCCACCGCGGCGTTCGACGCCGCCACGTTCGAGATCTGGGGCGCCCTGCTGAACGGCGGGGCCGTGGTGGTCGTCGCCCGCGACGTGGCGCTGCTCCCCGCCGACCTGGCCGCGGCCATCCGCGCGCACGGCATCACCACCCTCTTCCTGACCACGGCGCTCTTCAACCAGGTGGCGCGGGAGCTTCCCGGCGCATTTGCCCCCCTGCGGACGCTGCTGTTCGGCGGCGAGGCGGTGGACCCGGGCGCCGTCCGCCGGGTGCTGGACGCGGGCGGGCCGGCGCGGCTGCTTCACGTCTACGGCCCCACGGAGAACACCACCTTCAGCTCCTGGCACCCCGTGCAGGCGGTGCCGGCGGGCGCGCAGACCGTGCCCATCGGCCGCGCCGTGGCGCACTCCACGGCCTTCGTGCTGGACGGCGGGGGGCAACCCGTGCCCGCGGGCGTGCCGGGCGAGCTGTTCCTGGGCGGCGACGGCGTGGCCCGGGGCTACCTGGGCCGTCCCGCGCTCACGGCGCAGCGCTTCGTCCCCGATCCCTTCGCGGCCCGGCCCGGCGCGCGGATGTACCGCACGGGCGACCGCGTGCGCTGGACGGCGGAGGGCGCGCTGGAGTTCGTGGGCCGCCTGGACGACCAAGTGAAGATCCGCGGCCTGCGCATCGAGCCGGGCGAGGTGGAGAGCGTGCTGGCCGCCCATCCGGCCGTCCGCGAGGCCCGGGTGGTGGTGCGCGAGGACGTGCCGGGGGAAAAGCGGCTCGTGGCCTACGTCGTGGGCGACGTGCACGGCGACGCGCTACGCGCGCACCTGCGCCGTGGCCTGCCGGACTACATGGTGCCAGCCGCCTTCGTCTCCATGGACCACCTGCCGCTGACGCCCAACGGCAAGCTGGACGCCAGGGCGCTCCCCGCGCCGGACCCGGCGGTCGCGGGGGACGGCTTCGTGGCGCCGCGCACCCCGGCGGAGGAAGTGCTGGCGGGGATCTGTGCGGACGTGCTGCGCCTGGAGCGGGTGGGCGTGGAGGACGACTTCTTTGCCCTGGGCGGGCACTCGCTGCTGGCCACCCGCGTGGTGTCGCGCATCCGCGCCGTCTTCGGCGTGGAGCTGCCCCTGCGCGCGCTCTTCGAGGGGCCCACCGTGGCGCGGCTGGCGGACGCGGTGGAGGAGGTGCGCCGCGTCGGCGCGCCCCTGCCGTCCCCCGTGGTGCCGGCGGACCGCGGCCGGCCCTTGCCGCTCTCGTTCGCCCAAGAGCGGCTGTGGTTCCTGGACCGCCTGCGGCCGGGGGGCACCACCTACAACATGTACGTGCCCCTGCGCCTCGCGGGGCTCCTGGACGTGGGCGCGCTGGAGCATGCGCTGGCCGAGATCGTCCGCCGCCACGAGGCCCTGCGGACGACGTTCCGCGAGGTCGACGGGACGCCCGTGCAGGTGATCGCCCCCGCCGGCGGCTTTGCCCTGGCCATGGCGGAGCTGTCCGACCTGGGCCCCGCGGAGTGCGAGGCGGAGGTGCGGCTGCGCGCGGCGAAGGAGGCCGCGCGCCCGTTCGACTTGGCGGCGGGCCCGCTCTTTCGCGCGGCGCTGCTGCGCATCTCCCCGGACGACCACGTGCTCCTGCTGGGGATGCACCACGCCGTGAGCGACGGGTGGAGCCTGGGCGTGCTCTTTCGCGAGCTGTCGGTCTTGTACGGGGCGTTCCACGAGCACCGTCCCTCGCCCCTGGCGCCCCTGGGGGTGCAGTACGCGGACTACGCCGTGTGGCAGCGTCGGCGGCTGGCGGGCGCCCTGCTGGAGGGGCAGCTGGCGTACTGGCGCGAGCGGCTGGCCGGCGCCCCCGCGCTGCTGGAGCTGCCGACGGACCACGCGCGCCCCGCCGTGCAGGCGTACCGCGGCGCGCACGTGCCGGTGGACCTTTCTCCCGCGCTGATGGAGCGGCTGCAGGCGCTGGGGCGCGGCGAGGGCGCCACCCTCTTCATGGTGCTGGCGGGTGCCTTCCAGGTGCTGCTGGGCAAGTACGCCGGCAGCGACGACGTCGTCCTGGGCACGGCCGTGGCCGGCCGCGGCCGCGGCGAGACGGAGGAGCTGATCGGCTTCTTCGTCAACACACTGGCCCTGCGCACGGACCTCTCCGGCGATCCGGACTTCCGCGGCGTGCTGGGGCGCGTGCGCGAGGCGACGCTGGGCGCGTACGAGCACCAGGAGGTGCCGTTCGAGAAGCTGGTGGCGGAGCTGCACCCGGACCGCTCGCTGAGCCACGCGCCCCTCTTCCAGGTGATGTTCACCATGGAGGATGCCGGCTCCCCGCGCCCCGGCATCCCCGGGCTGCGCACGGGCCCCGTGGCCGCGGACGACGAGGTGGCCAAGTTCGACCTGACGCTGGGGATGGCGGCCACCCCCGAGGGCCTGCGGGGCGGGCTCACCTACCGCACGGACTTGTGGGAGCACGCCACCGTCGAGCGGATGGTGCAGCACCTGGAGCGGGTGCTGGAGCAGGTCGCGGCGGACCCCGGCCGGCGCCTTTCGGAGCTGGAGCTGTCCCGGGCGGACGAGCGCCGCCTCGTGGTGGAGGCGTGGAACCGCACGGGCGCGCCGTATCCCCTGGACCGCTGCGTCCCCGATCTCTTCCGCGAGCAGGCTGCGCGCACCCCGGACGCGCCGGCGGTGGCGCACGGCGGGCGCTCGCTCACCTACCGCGAGCTGGACGCGGCCACCAACCGCCTGGCGCGCTGGCTGCGCGGCCGCGGCGTGGGGCCCGACGCGCCCGTGGCCGTCTGCCTGGAGCCCGGCACGGAGTTCGTCGTGGCCCTGCTGGCCGTGCTCAAGGCGGGGGGCGCCTACGTGGCGCTGGACCCCGCGCAACCCGCGGAGCGCCTGGCGTACATGCTGGCCGACTCGCGCGCGGCCGTGCTCCTCACCCAGGGGAGCCTGCGCGGCGTCTTTGGCGCGCACGACGGGGTGCAGGCCGTGAGCGTGGACGCGCAGTGGCCGGAGATCGCCGCCAAGTCCGCCGCACCGCTCCCCGGCGCCGCGGGACCGCGCAACGTGGCGTACGTCATCTACACCTCCGGCAGCACGGGCCGGCCCAAGGGCGCGGCCGTGGAGCACCGCAACCTAGCCAACCTGTGCGCCTGGCACGCCGCGTGGTTCGGCACCGGCCCGGCGGACCGCGTGGCCCAGATCGTCAGCCCCGGCTTCGACGTCTCCGTCTACGAGATCTGGCCCGCGCTGGCGCACGGCGCCTGCCTGGACGTGGCGCCGGCGGAGATCCGCACGGACCCCGTGCGGCTGCGCGACTGGATCGTGGGCCGCGCCCTGACCCAGGCGTTCGTCCCCACCCCCATGGCGGAGCCCCTGCTGGCGCTGGAGTGGCCCGCCGCTGCGCCCCTGCGCTGGCTGTTCGCCGGCGGCGACCGGCTGCTGGTGCGCCCGCGTCCCGGCGCCACCTTCGCCCTGGGCAACGCCTACGGGCCGACGGAGTGCACGGTGGTGTCCACCTTCGCCCGCGTGGAGCCCCGCGGGGCGCGGCCGCCCTCCATCGGCACGCCCGTGCCCAACACCCGCTGCTACGTGCTGGACGCCGGGATGCGCCCGCTCCCGGCCGGCGTGCCCGGGGAGCTGCTCCTGGGCGGTGCGCAGCTGGCCCGCGGCTACCTGCACCGCCCGGGGCTCACGGCGGAGCGCTTCGTCCCCGACCCGTTCGCCGCGGAGCCGGGCGGGCGCCTGTACCGCACGGGCGACCGGGCGCGGTGGATGGCGGACGGCACCCTGGAGTGCCTGGGCCGGCTGGACGAGCAGGTGAAGATCCGCGGCTTCCGCATCGAGCTGGGCGAGATCGAGGCCTCGCTCCGCCGGCACGACGGCGTGGCCGACTGCGCCGTGCTGGCGCGCGAGGACGCGCCGGGGCAGCGGCGCCTGGTGGCCTACGTGGTGGGCGGCGCGGACGCCGGGGCGCTGCGGGTGCACCTGCGGCGCGAGCTGCCGGAGTACATGGTGCCGGCCGCGTTCGTGGCCCTGGACGCGCTCCCCCTCACCCCCGGCGGCAAGCTGGACCGCAAGGCGCTCCCCGCGCCCGCCCCGGCGGCGGCCGGGACCCCGGGGGTGGCGCCGGAGACGGGGATGGAGGCGCGGGTGGCGGCCGTCTGGCGCGAGGTGCTGGGCGTGGACGAGGTGGGCGTAGAGGACAACTTCTTCGACCTGGGCGGCCACTCGCTCCTGCTCATGAAGCTTCAGGGGCGCCTGGCGGCGGAGCTGGGGCGCGAGGTGCCGGTGGTGGAGCTCTTCGAGTATCCCACCGTCCGCGCCCTCGCCGCCCGGCTGCAGGACGGGGGGGCCGGGACGGCCGCGGCGGAGGAAGGCGGGGAGCGCGGCGGCGCCCGGCAGGCCGGGGCGAACCGCCTGGCCGGGCGGCGCGGGCTGGCCGGACGTCCGGGCTGAGGGGACGGACGGGGCGGGGGAGCGCGGCGGGCGGATGCCGGCCGCGCCCCCCCTGCCCGGGGGAATCGACCCGCCGTCCCGGACGGCTGGGGTCGGCGGTGACACGAAACGGGCTGGAACCCACAACCATCACGGATGGGCATGGCAGAGCACGGCAGCGATCCCGGGACGGCGACCGGGCTGGAGATAGCGGTCATCGGGATGGCGGGAAGGTTTCCCGGGGCGGGCGACATCCACGCCTTCTGGCGCAACCTGCGCGAGGGGGTGGAGTCCATCTCCTTCTTTACCCGCGACGAGCTCGTGGAGGCCGGGGCCGACGTGTCCCTGATGGGCCGCCCGGACTTCGTCCCCGCCCGGGGCGCGCTGCAGGGGGCCGACGAGTTCGACGCGGCGCTCTTTCAGCTCACGCCCCGCGACGCCGAGATCCTGGACCCCCAGCACCGCGTGCTGCTGGAGTGCGCCTGGGGCGCCCTGGAGCACGCGGGATACGACCCGGCGCGCGTGGAGCGCCCCGTGGGCGTGTTCGCCGGGTGCAGCACCAGCGGCTACATCGCCAACCTGGCCTCCACGCCGGAGCTGGTGGCGCAGGTGGGGAGCACGCGGCTGGCGCTGGGGACGGAAAAGGACCACCTGGCGGCCGGCATCTCCTACCGGCTGAACCTGCGGGGGCCCAGCCTGGCCGTGCAGACGGCCTGCTCCAGCTCCATGGTGGCCGTGCACCTGGCCTGCCAGAGCCTGCTGGCCGGCGAGTGCGACCTGGCCTTGGCGGGCGGCGCGTCCGTCTTCGTCCCCCTGTGCAACGGCTACGTGTACGTCCCCGGCGGCATCACCTCGCCGGACGGGCACTGCCGCGCCTTCGACGCCGACGCGCGGGGCACCGTGGGCGGCAACGGGGCGGGGATGGTGGCCCTGCGCCGGCTGGAGGACGCGCTGGCGGACGGCGACACCATCCACGCCGTTATCCGCGGCAGCGCCATCAACAACGACGGCGCGCAGAAGGTGGGCTACACGGCCCCCAGCGTCACGGGGCAGGCGCGCGTGCTGTCCGAGGCCCTGGCCGCGGCGCAGGTGGACCCCGCCACCGTGCACTACCTCGAGACGCACGGCACGGGCACGCCCTTGGGCGACGCCATCGAGCTCAAGGCCCTGGGCCAGGTGCTGGCCGGGGTGGACGCGGACCACCGCTGTGCCATCGGTTCCGTCAAGACGAACGTGGGGCACCTGGACGCGGCGGCCGGGGTGACGGGGCTCATCAAGACCGTCCTGGCCCTCGCGCACCGCGAGATCCCGCCGTCGCTCAACTGCGCCGCTCCCCATCCCGAGATCGCGGCGTCGGGGGGCAAGGTGTTCGTCAACACCGAGCTGCGCCCGTGGACCCGCAACGGCACGCCGCGGCGGGCGGGGGTCAGCTCGTTCGGCATCGGGGGGACGAACGCGCACGCGGTGCTGGAGGAGGCGCCGCCCGCGGAGCCCTCCGGCCCCTCGCGCGCCCTGCAGCTGCTCGTCCTTTCCGCGCGGACGCCCACGGCGCTCGCGTCCGCCGCCGGCGGCCTGGCCGCGCACCTGGAGGCCGCGGCGCCGTCCCTGGCCGACGCCGCGTTCACGCTGCAGACGGGGCGGCGGGAGATGGAGCACCGCTTGGCCGTGGTCTGCGGCGACGCGGCGGAGGGCGCGGCGCGGCTGCGCGAGGCGGCCGGACGCGCCGCCCCGCCCGCGCCCGGGGCCGGGCGGCCCGTGGCGTTCCTCTTTCCCGGCCTGGGGATGCAGCACGTGGACATGGCGCGCGGCCTGTACGACGCCGAGCCCGCCTTCCGCGAGGCGGTGGACGTCTGCTGCGAGCTGCTGCGCCCCGTGCTGGGCAGCGACCTGCGCGACGTGCTGTACGCCGCCGCGCCCGCGGAGGGCGAGGGGGCGGGGGGCGGGGGATGGGACCTGCGCCGGCTGCTGGGCCGCGGCAGGGGCGCCGACGCGGCGGACGGCTCGCCCCTGGACGACACGCGCCTGGCGCAGCCCGCCGTCTTCGTGACGGAGTACGCGCTGGCGAAGCTGTGGATGAGCTGGGGCGTGGTGCCCCGCGCCCTGCTGGGGCACTCGCTGGGCGAGTACGTGGCCGCCTGCGTCGCCGGCGTCATGCGGCTGGAGGACGCGCTGCGGCTCGTCGCCCTGCGCGCCAGGCTGATCGACGCCCTTCCCGCGGGCGCCATGCTGGCCGTGCCCCTGGGCGAGGCGGCCCTGCGCGGCATCCTTCCCCCCGGGCTGGACCTGGCGGCGGTGAACACGGCGGAGAGCTGCGTCGTTTCCGGGCCGGCGGACGCCGTGGAGGCGTTCGAGGCGGCGCTGGCGGAGCGGGGCACGGTGAGCCGCCGGCTCGCTACGCGCCACGCCTTTCACTCCCGCGCCATGGCGGCCGTCGCCGCGGAGCTGGAGCGGCTGGTGGAGGGATTCGCCCTGCGCGCGCCGGAGATCCCGTTCGTCTCGAACGTCACGGGCACCTGGATCTCCGCCGCGGACGCGTGCTCGCCGGCGTACTGGGCGCGGCACATGTGCGAGACGGTCCGTTTCGCGGACGGCCTCGCCACGCTGCGCGCGGAGCCGGGATGGGCGCTGCTGGAGGTGGGCCCCGGGCAGACGCTGGGCGCCTGGGCCATGCAGCACACCGGCGGCGGGTCCACGGTCTTCAGCTCGTTGCGCCACCCCCACAACCACGTCCCGGACCTGCGCTTTCTGCTGGAGACGCTGGGCGGCCTCTGGTCCGCCGGGGTGCAGGTGGACTGGACGGCGTTCAGCGCGAGCGAGCGGCGGCGGCGCATTCCGCTCCCCGGCTACGCCTTTGAGCGCAAGCGGTACTGGATCGACCACCCCCGGCAGGTCGCGGCGGTGGAGAACGGCAGGGCGGAGCGAGAGATGGAATCGGCGGACGCAGTCGCAGTCGTGGAACCGGGCGGAAGCACCGCCGACGCACACAACGAGAAAGGACCGGACGTGATGGACAACCGTCTCGAGGCGCCGGCCACCCCGGCTGCGGCATCCCCGCGCCAGGACTCCATCCTGCACCGCCTGCGGGAGATCGCCTCGGAGCTCACGGGCATCGAGGAGCACCACGTGGCGACGGACGTGGACTTCTTCAGCGCCGGGTTCGACTCGCTGCTCCTGCTGCAGGGCATCGGGACGATCGAGAAGCGGGTGGGCGTCCGCGTCTCCCTCGTGGAGCTGCTGGAGGACATCGTCACGCTGGATGCGCTGGCGGCGCACATCGACCGCGTGCTGCCGGCGGACGTGGTGGTGCAGAGCTCCGGCGCCCCCGCGCTCGGCGAGGCCCCGGCCGAGGCCTCGGCCCCGGTCCAGGCACCGGCCGCATCCGCCGCGCCCGGTTTCCCCGCACCGGAAGCCGTCGCCGCGCTCCCCGCGCCGGCCCCGGCGGAGGCGCCGCGGACCGTCGCCGCGCCCCCCGCGTTCTACCCGGCCCCGGCGTTCTCCGCCCCGCCGGAGGGCGCGGGCGCGCTGGAGCGGGTGTTCACGCAGCAGATGGAGATGATGCGGCTGCAGGGCGAGCTGATGTCGCAGCAGATCGCCGCCCTCCGCGGGGCCGACCTCCGCCCCGCGCCGTCCGTGACGATCACGTCGAACGGATCGGCGGAGGCCGCGGCACCCGTGACGATCGCGTCCAACGGATCGGTCCCGTCCGGGGCGCCGGCGCCGTCCGCATCGGCCGCGTCCATCGCCGCACCGGCCGCATCCATCGGATCGACCGCATCCACCGCGATCTCGTCCCCGGCGGCCGCATCCACCGCGGCCGCCACCGCCCCCGTGGCCGTCGCCGCGCCCGCATCCAACGGGACCTCGACGGTCGCCGCGCATTCCAACGGCACCTCTGCGTCCGTCGCCGTGCACGCATCGGGCGGCGGCACGGCGGTGGCGGTGCACGCCGTGGCCCAGGCGCCCCGGGCCAAGATCCAACCGGAGACGTTCGTCGCCTACCAGCCGCTCAACACGGAAGCGGCGGGCGGGATGACGGCCGTCCAGAAGGCGTACCTGGACGGCTTCATCGCCCGCTACGTGGAGCGGACCCGGGCGTCCAAGGCGCACCAGGCGCGCTACCACGTGCCCCTGGCCGACAGCCGCGTGACGGCCCGCTTTCGCCGCGCGTTCAAGGAGATCCTGTACCCCATCGTGAGCGGGGGCGGGCGCGACGGCCGGCTGCGCGACCTGGACGGCAACGAGTACGTGGACATTGCCATGGGGTTCGGCTGCAACCTCTTTGGCCACGCGCCGGACTTCGTCACCCGCGCCATCCAGGAGCAGGCGGAGCGCGGCTACGTGCTGGGTCCGCAGTCCGTGGACGCCGGGCGCGCCGCGGAACTGGTGTGCGAGCTGGGCGGCGTGGAGCGCGCCGTCTTCTGCAACTCGGGGACGGAGGCGGTGATGGGCGCCGTGCGCGCCGCCCGCGCCTACACGGGGCGCAGCAAGGTGGCCTACTTCGCGGGGAGCTACCACGGCTGGAGCGACCTGGTGCTGGGGCGGGCGTTCACCGCCGGCAGCCAGCGCCAGGTGCGCCCCAGCGCGCCCGGTGTCCCCACGCTCCCCCTGGGCGACGTGCTGATGCTGGACTTCGACGAGCCGTCGTCGCTGGAGCTGCTGGCCGCGCACATCCACGAGATCGCCGTGGTGATGGTGGAGCCGGTGCAGAGCCGGCGGCCGGACCTGCAGCCGTTCGCCTTTCTCCAGGAGCTGCGGCGGATGACGCGCCAGGGGGGCGCCCTGCTGCTGTTCGACGAGCTGATCACGGGGTTCCGCATGGGGGCCGGTGGCGCGCAGGCGTTCTTCGGCATCGACGCGGACCTGGTGACGTACGGCAAGATCGTGGCGGGCGGGCTGCCCATGGGCGTCGTGGGCGGCACCCGCGACGTGATGAGCGTGTTCGACGGCGGCCTGTGGAGCTACGGGGACGACTCGTATCCCACGGGGACGCGCACGCTGTTCGCCGGCGCGTTCTTCAAGCACCCCATCTCCATGGCCGTGACCTGCGCCATCATGGAGGAGATCAAGCGCCGGGGCGCCCCTATGTACGAGCGGGTGAACGCGCGCACCACGGCGCTGGTGGAGCGGATGAACGCCTTCTTAGAGGCCGGCCGCTACCCCGTCACGGCGGCGCACTTCAGCTCGTGCTTCCGCTTCTTCTTCGGGCCGGAGGTGCAGTTCCCTGACCTCTTCAACCACCACCTGCTGGCGGAAGGGATCCACGTCCTGCCGGAGACGGGGACCCACTTCCTGTCCCCCGTGCACACCGACGAGGACCTGGAGGCCGTGTTCCAGGCCGTCTGCCGGACGGCGGAGGCCATGCGCCGCGGCGGCTTCATCCCCGCGCCTCCCGGCGGCGACCCGTCCCCCGGCTCCGGCCCGGACACCGATCCCCTCCGCATCGCCGGGCCCTCCGCGGACGCCCCGGCGGCCGCTTCGGTGGACGGCGCCGCGGCGGAGTGGCGCGCGGGCGGCGTCCGCACCCTGCCCCTGACCCTGGGGCAGCGGCAGCTTTGGTTCGAGTCGCAGATGGGCGACGACGCGGCCCTGGCATACGTGGAGAGCACCGCCGTGCGCCTGCGCGGCCCCCTGGACGCGGACGCCCTGCGCCGCGCCGTGGGCGCGCTGGTGGAGCGGCACGACACCCTGCGCATGACCTTCGCCCCCCACGGCGATGCGCAGCGCATCCACCTGCCGCGCGCCGTGGAGGTGCCGGCGGAGGACTTTCGCGGCGTCGCGCCGGCGGAGCGCGACGCGCGGGTGCGGGCGTGGCTGCGCGGCATCGTGCGCCGCCCCTTCGACCTGGTGGCGGGGCCGCTGGCGCGCTTCGACCTGGGGATGGTGGACGCGGACGAGCACCTGCTGGTGATCACCGCCCACCACGCCGCCTTGGACGGCTGGTCGTTCGGGGTGATGTGGCAGGACCTGGACGCCCTGTACGCCGCCGCCCGCGCGGGGCGCCCGGCGCAGCTGCCGCCCGCGGCGGACCACGGGGCCGCCGTGCGCGCCCAGGTGGCCGCCACGGGCGTGGACCCGGCCGTGGAGGCGTTCTGGCTGGCGCAGTTCGCGGACGGCGTGCCCGTGCTGGAGCTGCCCACGGACCGCCCGCGCCCCGC
>DATING010001525.1:0-2478 GCA_035474555.1 Longimicrobium sp.
CGCGCCCTCCATCGACCTGCCCACGGACCGGCCGCGCCCGCCCGTGGCCAGCCAGCGCGGCGCCTTTCACCGCTTCCGCTTCGACGCGGCGCTGACGATGCGGCTGCGCGAGGTCTGCGGGCAGGAGGCGGCCACGCTCAACATGGTGCTCATGGCGGCCTTCTTCGGCCTGCTGCGCCGCTACACGGGGCAGGACGACCTGGTCGTGGGCACCCTGCTGGGCAACCGGCCCCGCAAGGAGCTGGAGGACATCATCGGCGTGTTCGTGAACACGGCCGCGCTGCGGGTGCAGCTGGAGGGCGACGTCACCTTCCGCGAGGCCATCGCACTCGCCAAGCGCGCCGTGCTGGACGCCGACAAGCACCAGGACCTGCCGTTCGAAAAGCTGGTGGACGAGCTGGGGCTGAGCCGTGACATGAGCCGGCATCCCGTCTTCCAGGTGCTGTACTTTCACCACGTGTACGCCCACAGCCACCATGGGCTGGGGACGGGACGGCGCCCCCCGCTGGACATGCGCCCCGTGCACCCGGACCACGACGCCGACCTCATCGACACGGGCGTGGCCAAGTTCGACCTGATGGTCGCCACCATCGAGACCGGGGGCGGCCTGGGGGGCATCTTCGAGTACGCCACGGACCTGTTCGACGCGCCAACCATCGAGCGGATGGCGAGGCACTTCGGCCTGCTGCTGGACGCCGCTTCGCGCGACCCCGGCGCGCCGCTCTCCTCGCACGCCCTCGTCTCGGACCAGGAGCGCGGCCGGCTGGTGGCGGAGTGGGGGACGGGGCCGGCGGCCGACGTGCCCGCGGAGCCCGTGCACCGGCGCGTGCAGGCGCAGGCCGCCCGCACGCCGGACGCGGTCGCCGTCGTCTCCGGGGCGGAGCGGCTGACGTACGCGGAGCTGGATGCGTGGTCGAACCGCATCGCGGGCGCGCTGCGGGCGCGCGGCGCGGCGCCGGGGCGGATCGTGGGCGTGTTCGTGGACCGGGGCGCGGGGATGGTGGCCGCGCTGCTGGGCGTCCTGAAGACGGGCGCCGCGTACCTGCCGCTGGACCCGGTGTATCCGCCCGAGCGCATCGCCTACATGCTGGAGGACGCCGGTGCCGCGCTGGTGCTGGTGGATACGGACGCGTTCGGCGCGGCGGAGGGCGTCGTCCGCCTTTCCGCGCGCCCGGCGGCCGGTGAAGCGGTCGAGGCGGTCTCGGCGGACGTGGATGCGTCGGACCGCGCGTATCTCATCTACACCTCCGGCTCCACGGGGCGGCCCAAGGGTGTGGAGGTGGAGCACGGCAGCCTGTCCGCGTTCCTGGCCGCGATGGAGGCGGCGCCGGGGATGGGGGCGGACGACGTGATGCTGGCCGTGACCACCCTCTCGTTCGACATCTCCATCCTGGAGCTGTTCCTTCCGCTGGTGGCGGGCGCGCGCGTCGTGGTGGGCAGCCGCGACGAGGTGGTGGATGGCCTCGCGCTGGCCCGCACCATCGTCCGCGAAGGGGTGACGGTGATGCAGGCCACCCCCGCCACCTGGCGGATGCTCGTGCAGACCGGGTGGAGCGGCGCGCCCGCGCTGCGTGCCCTCTGCGGCGGAGAGGCGCTCACGGCCGAGCTGGCCGAGGCGCTGCTCGCCCGTGCCGGCGAGGTGTGGAACCTGTACGGGCCCACGGAAGCCACCGTGTGGTGCTCCGCCCGCCGGGTGACGGAGCCGGGGGCCGGCGTGGTTTCCATCGGCGGCCCCATCGCGGGCGCGCGGCTGTACGTGCTGGACGAGCGGCTGAACCCCATCCCGGCCGGCATCCCCGGCGAGCTGTACGTGGGCGGGGCCGGCGTGGCGCGGGGCTACCTGGGCCGCCCCGCGCTGACGGCGGAGCGCTTCGTCGCCGATCCGTTCGCCGGGGGCGATGCGCGGATGTACCGCACGGGCGACCGCGTGCGTTGGGCCGCGGACGGCACGCTGACCTTCATGGGCCGCCTGGACGGGCAGGTGAAGCTGCGCGGCTACCGCATCGAGCTGGGTGAGGTGGAAAGCGAGTTGCTGCGCCACCCGGGCGTATCCGCCGCCGCCGCCGTGGTGCGCGAGGACGTGCCGGGCGATCCGCGCCTGGTGGCCTACCTCGTCGGGAAGGATGGGGCTGTGCCGGCCGGGCCGGAGCTGCGGGCGTTCGTGCAGCGGCGGCTGCCGGAGTACATGGTGCCCAGCGCGTTCGTTCCGCTGGATGCCATCCCGCTCACGGGGAGCGGCAAGGTCGATCGCCGGGCGCTCCCCGCGCCGGACCTGGGCGCCGCGCCCGCGGAAGCGATCGTGGCGCCGCGCAACGTGGTGGAGGACATGGTGGCGGAGATCTGGGCGGAGGTGCTGCACCGCCAGCCAATCGGCGTCACGCAGAACTTCTTCACGGTGGGCGGGCACTCGCTGCTGGCCACGCAGGTGCTGCTGCGGATCGCGGATACGTTCGAGGTGGAGATCCCCATCCGCACCTT
>DATING010001526.1:0-7280 GCA_035474555.1 Longimicrobium sp.
GGGAGCGGGGGGATGACGACCAGGGGACGCGTTTTGGGGGGATGGATGCTGGCCGTGGCGCTTTCGGCGTGCGGCAACAGCGGCGGCGAGCTGGCCGAGGACACGGCGCGCCGCCGCGCGGAGGCCACCGGCGCTGATTCCGCCGGGGCGGCGGGGGACGGCCCCGTCGCGGGCGAGGAGCCGGGGCGCATGCCCGCCTTCGTGCGGACGGACTCGACCCCCGTGGTGGTCGCCGCTGCGCCCGCCGCGACGGATACGCCCGCCGCCGCCACGCCGACGCCGGCGACGACGGCCACGCCGCCCGCCGCGCAGGACGCGTGGACGGCGTCCACGACGGACCGGGTGCGCACCATGTCTGGCCCGGTGGTGCTGCGCGACCTGCGCGTGGGGGTGAACGCGGGGTTCGACCGCGTGGTGCTGGAGTTCGCGGGCCCCAGCGTGCCCGGCTACCGCGTGGAGTACGTGAACAGCGCCCAGCAGTGCGGCTCCGGCGACGAGGTGCGCGTGGCGGGCGACCGCATGCTGGCGATCACCCTGCGCGGCACGCAGGCGCACGACGAGCGCGGCCAGGCCACCGTGACCCCCCGCGAGCGCCGCCTGCAGATGCCGCTCATCAAGGAATACGAGATGAGCTGCGACTTCGAGGGCGTGACGCAGGTGGTGCTGGGCGTCACCGGGTCCAACCGCTACCGCGTCACGGAGCTCCAGGGCCCCACGCGCCTCATCGTGGACGTGCAGCAGTAGGCGGCGGACCCCCCCATGCCCCATCCGTTCAGCTGGTCCGAGTCGCTCCTGGTTTCCACCCGCCGCCCCGTCACCGCGGACGAGGTGCTGGACCGCATGGAGCGCGTCCTGCGGCGCGAGTCGGTGCGCGAGATCCAGCGCACGGAGACGGAGCTTTCGTTCCGCGTGGGGTTCCTGCAGCAGACGCGCGGGTGGAGCCTGCTCGCCGGGATCACGGCCGGCACGGTCGAGGTGCGGGTGCACCCCTCCGCCGTGGACGTGCGCTACGAGCTCGACTTTCGGCAGGTTGCCTGGGCCGCGACGGCGATGATCGCCCTCGCGGCCTTTGGCATCTACGGGGCGCAGGGAGACTCGGCGCTTCCGCCGTGGGCGCTGCTGGTGGGATGGGGGTGGCTGGCCGGGGGGAGCATGGGAATCGCGCTCGCCCGGTTTCCCCGCTTCGTCCGTGGGGCCATCCAGGACGTCGCCCGCGGCCCCGTCCCCGCCGCGCTCACCGCGCTTCCATCAGCTCCGAGACGGTGACGAAGCGGTAGCCGCGCTGCCGCAGCCCATGCACGATGGCGGGCACGGCGCGGCGGGACTCGGCGCGGCTGGGGTACATCACGTGGAGCAGGATGATGCTCCCGGGCCGCGCCCGCTCCAGCACGTGCGCGGCGATGCGGCCGGCGTCCCCATCCACCTCCGGAAAGGTCTCCGGCTCCACGTCCCAGGTGACCGTCGTGCGCCCCGTGCGGTGCAGATACCACGGCAGCCCGAACAGCTTCTTGCCGTACGGTGGGCGAAAGTAGATGGTGCCCGTGTGGCCGGCGATGCGGATCAGGGAGTCCGTCGGCTCCACCTCGCGGCGGATGGCCGCCTGCGACTTGAGCAGCATCCGCGGATGCGACCCCGTGTGGTTCCCCAGCTCGTGCCCCGCCGCCACGAACCGCCGCGCCACGTCCGGCCGCTCCGCCAGGCTGTTTCCATTCACGAAGAACGTCACCCGCACGCCCAGCGAATGGAGCAACGGCAGGATGGAATCCGCGCCCGCCGGCGTGGGCCCGTCGTCGAACGTGAGCGCGACCACCTTCTCGTCCGTCTCCACGCGCGCCACGATCGTCCCGAACGCCTGCCACCCGCGCAGGTCCGACACGCGCCAAAGCCCGAACATCGCGGCGATGACGATCGTCAGCGCCAGGGCGGCGCGAAGGAGCAGGCGGGCGAAGCGGGGCATGGGAACCGGGGGAGGTAAAGGGGCGGATCGGGGCGGGTGAGGCTGGCCCTGTGCACCGGCGGGGCGCCCCTCCCCCCGGCCCCCTCCCCGCTCGTTCCTCGCGGAGAGGGGGAGAACTGCGCGTCCGTGGGCAGGCTGCCTCGCGACGCGATCCGGCCCGTACCAACCCTCCCCCAGGGGTTTTGGGGGGAGGGTGGGCGAGTAATGCGAGCCCGGGTGGGGGCGCCTCGGGCTCCGCGCCGCGACGGCACTGTGCCCTCCCGATCACTCCCGCACTAACGCACTCACGCACTCACGCACTCAGTCTGTGCCCGTCTCCGCGTGCGGCTTGGCGACGGGCTTGCTCTCGGGCGAGCTGCGCTGCCGGAACCAGATGGACAGCAGGGTGAGCGCGGCCACGGACATGAACTCGCTCTGCCAGTTCTGAAACGACTCGAACCAGAACTGCGGGCCCGTGACGTAGTCCATCAGCGACGCGGGCGGGCCGCCGTGCTGCACCTGCTCGGCGCTGTACTCCACCCGGCCCGTGACCGCGTGCAGCGCGAGCGAGACCAGGAACAGCGACGCCAGCACGAGCGAAAGCGAGTTCTCGTAGAGCTTGAGCGCAAGGCCGCCGCGGCGCACCGGGCCGGGAACGTCCGGGTCGTCGCGGTGCCTGCGCGGGTCCTCGTCCACCGGCTCGTGGTCCTTTTCGGGATCCTTGGATTCCGCCGCGCCCTTTTGAAAGAGGAACGCGGTCAGGATCACGAACATGGCCATCTGCAGGAACTCGCTCTCCCAGTTCTCGAAGACGGCCTCGCCAAAGTGCCCCGTGGTCAGGTAGCCGCCGAACCCCACGACCGCCTCGCCGTGCTCCTGCTGCTCCTGGTTGTACACGCGGTGCCCCGACACGGCCTGCGCGCCCAGAAAGACCACGAAGAGCGCGAGCCACACCAGGGACAGCCCGTTGTTGCGCAACACGTGCTTCGCGTCCGACATTTCCGCTCGTTTCGCCGGGTGCTCCCGCCCCGTCCCGGGCCCAAACGCAACCTGTGACAAGGGTTGTGCGTAATCGCACACTCCGAACACGGGACGATGATTTGGCAATCCGCAGGCCAAGGCGCACGGAGCGAACGCCTCCTGTCTCGGGCAACGGCGAAACGCGACGGCGCGCGGCGGAATGCGGGCGTCATCCATCCAGGCGAAACTCGCGGCGGCGGTTGCGCGTACGGCAACCGGTCCGAAGCACGCAGGTCCACTCGGGAGGCGGGTATGAACCAGTTCACGTTCGATGAGGGCACGCCGCGGAGCGTGCTCGTTCGCGACTTCCTGATCTTTCAGCTCAAGACGGTGCTGGACGGGTTGAAGGACGCGGTCGTCTTTCCCGTGGCGACGTTCGTCGTCGTGGTGGACCTCATCTTCGGGAGCAACCGCAACCGGGGCCGCACGTTCTACACGCTGATGTCCGCGTGCGAGTCGTTCGACCAGTGGCTGAACCTGAACGGCGCCGCAAAGAAGGCCGGGGGCAGCCGCGAAGGCCTGTTCGGTGGCAGCGAGCCCGGCGACGGGACGATGGTGGGCGACATCGAGGAGTACATGCGCCGCGGCGATCCGCCTGCGCATCAGCCGCGCAGCATCGGCGGGTAAGGGGATCTGCGCCGCGGCGGAGTTCGGAGCCCCGCGCCGGAATCGTGCCGGCGCGGGGCTTTGTAACGGCGGGTTACAGGGGACAGGTTACAGGTTACAGGGAACTGCGGACCGGCGTGCGCTGAGGAATCCGCATCCGACGCAGCGAAAAGGCGGCCCCCGCCGGGAGCCGCCTTCGGTGTACGGGGATGGCCCGCGCTCAGCCCTGCCGTTGCTGGCTGTCCCCTGTAACCTGTAACCCGTCCCCCGCAGTCAAAAACGCCCGCCCGTGCCACGACTCCCGCATCGCCCGCTCCCACTGACCGCCGCGCAGGTCCCCCACGGAGCCCACGGTGTTGTCGAACACGGGCGTATCCGCATCCACCTCGCCGGCGCGGACGCGCTCGCGAAAGGCGGGGCGGGGCGCGGACTGCACTTCCCCAGCCGCGTCGCGCCAGAAGACGAGCGACGAGTCGCGCAGGGGCACGCCCGTCTCCGTCTCCAGCTCGCCAAGCGTGCGGAAGAGGGTGTCGATGGAGCAGCCGCTCACACCCGTGGCCCGCTCGTCGGCGCCGACGAGGAGAAAGCGGCCGTGGCGCAGCTCGCGCCCGCCTACCACCGGCGCCCCGTGCGCGGCCCAGCGGTGGATGAAGGCGTCCACGTGGCCCAGGAGCGCGGCCTGCTGCGCCTCGTCCAGGGGGCGCGCGGCGGCGAACACCCACAGGCGGGCGTCGTCGGGAAGCTGGTCGAAGGGGACTGCGGGCATGGCTCTCCATCCGATGGAAGGTGCGGCCCCTAATCTACCACGCCGGGCCCCCGGCTTCCAGCCGCCGCCCCCTCGCGTTCAGCCGCCGCGGCTGTCGCCCGGGGGCCCGCGCCGCTAGCATTGAGCCGGATGGGATTCGATTTACGCCGACCATGAAGAACGTGGACAGGGACCGACGCAAGGCATTGTCGTACCGCGTGGGCACCAGCCTGGCCGCCGCGGCGCTCGGGCTGCTGGTGTGGCTGCTGTGGCAGGTGGTGCTGATGGCGTACTTCCAGTTCCCGGCGGCATGGGGCGTGGGGGCGGCCATGGCGTGGATGCTCCTGGTGACGGCCGCGTTCCTGTGGGTGTACGCCATCCCCCGCCGGGGCAATCGCCGGGCGCGGGCCCGGTCGCGCATCCGGTCGCCGGGGCGTGCGTGGGGGTGGATCGCCTTTACCGCGCCGGCCCTCGCGGCGCTGCCCCTGGCCCTGGCCAGCCTGCTGATGGCGCTGGGGCTGGCCCAGGAGATCGTCTACCCGGAGGCCGTGCAGGAGTGGCTCAAGCGCCCCGGGGCCGAGCTGGCCTTCGTGCTGATGGCCGTGGGCGTGGCGCCCCTGCTGGAGGAGTTCGGCTTTCGCGCGTGGATCCAGCGGCCCATGGAGCGGCGGCTGGGGGCGCAGCCGGCCATCGCCGTGGCGTCGCTGCTCTTTGCCCTGGCCCACAACGAGATGGACTTCGTGCCCGTGTACCTGGCGGGGGGGCTGGTGCTGGGGCACGCGGTGTACGCCACGCGCTCCGTGTGGGCGGGCGTGGCGCTGCACGTGGCGTGGAACGCGGGCGCGCTGGCGTTCGGCGCCGCCCTCCCGGACTGGGACCCCTCGGGCAAGGGGTGGACGGTGGCCGGGCCGGCCGCGGGGATCGCCGCGCTCAGCCTGGTGTGGTGCGCGTGGGGGGTGCGGCGCATGCACGATGCGGCCGCCGCGCGCACGGACGCCCGCGGGGCGGCGCCGCGCCGCCCCGTGGAATCGTCCTGACGGCGGGCTACGACTCGCCGCCCGCGTAGCGCGCCTGCAGCTCGCTCACCCACGACGGGCGCGGCTTGCTGCTCTGCTCGTAGCCGCGGGCCACGCAGTCGATCAGGCACGCCGCCGTCTCGCGCCGCGGGTCCGGCGACAGGTCGTGCACCAGCACGGCCAGCGCGGCGGAGGCGTCCTGCGACACCACCTCGCCCGCCTGCAGCGACGCGTACTGCACGTACCAGTTGCGCAGGCGGCGCAGCGTGGGCGAGTACGGCGCCGTGCCCAGCAGGAACTTCTTCAGCCCCGTGGGGCTCATCCCGATCTCCCGCGCCACGCTGCGCAGCGACGTGTTCTCCACCCGGGCCGCCGCGGTCTCCCGCAGGTGCTTGATGGTGGCGTTGCGGGGATCGGCTGCGTTGTTCTCCCTCATTCTCCGAGAATCCTTACCCAAGGTGTGCCAAAGGGTGCTCCGGCGCCGGATCACGACACCATGATAATACCGAAGAAATCCCGAAGCAAGGGTCGTGCGAGATCGTGTAAACGTGCGCGCGGTGTGCACTTAGACGATGTTCGACAGCTCTTCCCGGACAGCTCCCCGGGTCTAACCACGCCTTCTACACACTGTTCCAGAGGAGGCGCGAACGGAGTGGACGACATTTACCCCCGCCCCCACGCAAATGTCCACGAGTGACCACCTGTGGCGCGTTGGGTGCGGAGGGTGATGGGTTCGAATCTCTGAACCCGCCGTTAAGAACGCAAGAATCACGTTCCATCCCAAACACATTATACACGAATTTCCGCCTATATGGGCGCCTTTTGACGTACCTGTTCATTGGAATGGCACGATAGGCGCTGTCTATCTTCGGCAGGCGTCCCCACGACTGAACGGGAAGTCGCGGCCGGCGCGGCAATTCAGCCCGACGCGCCCTCCCAGGGAGGCTCTCCCCCCGCCTCCGCGGAGCCGTTACGGAGCTGGCGGATCCGGAGCGATCGTTACACCGTCCGCATTGCCCCCAACCCCGCGCCCGTGCATACTTTGCAACAGCAGCCGTGACATACCCCGGCGGAACGGCGCCGTCCAGGCCGTCCGCCGTTACAGAAAGCTCCGTCCATGCGCGCCGAAGAATCGTTTGTTCCCGCCCCGTTCGCCGAGCCGCGGCCCGAGGCGCCGCCCATCCCGCTGCACCCCGTCCAGGATCCCGGCCCCACGGCCGCCCCGGCCTTCGTGACGCCGCCCCTGCCGCAGGCGGTGCAGCCGCAGCCGGTGCCGCCGGGCGCGCCCCTGGACCACCCGGCGCTCTACTTCAACCGCGAGCTGGGGCTGCTGGACTTCAACTGGCGCGTGCTGGCGCAGGCCCGCGACCCGCGCGTGCCCCTGCTGGAGCGGGTGCGGTTCCTGGCCATCACCAGCGGCAACCTGGACGAGTTCTTTCAAAAGCGCGTGGGCGGCCTCAAACGGCAGGTGGCGGCGGGGGTGCAGACGCCCTCGCTGGACGGCCGCGGCCCCGGCGAGCAGCTGTCGCTCATCGCGGCGGCGGCGGCGGAGATGTACGTGGCCATCACCTACGCGTGGGAAAAGGAGCTCTGCGCCCTGCTGCGCGACGAGGCCGACGTGGTGGTGAGCGACTGGCCGGAGCTGGACGGCGCACAGCAAAAGGAGCTCAACCGCTACTTCCGCGAGAACATCTACCCCGTGCTCACCCCCCTGGCGGTGGACCCGGGGCACCCGTTCCCCTTCATCAGCAACCTGAGCCTGTCGCTGGCGGTGCTCATGCGCCACGCCGCGCGCAATACCATGCACTTCGCGCGGCTCAAGGTGCCCACCAACCAGGGGCGGTGGGTGCCGGTGCCGTTCTCCCCGCACCGCTTCCACTTCGTGCCCGTTGAGCAGCTCATCGCCGCCAACATCGGCGACCTGTTCCCGGGGATGGAGATCGTGAGCGCCAGCGCC
>DATING010001527.1:0-1566 GCA_035474555.1 Longimicrobium sp.
CACAATCAATTTAGCGATCTGGTATTACGCGATGGCAACGGGGCGGATATCGCCGCATGCAGATCGCGCCCGGCACCGCCATCCGGTGCCGGGCGCGTCGTTCTCGTGCCGTCGGCCGTCAGGCGACGAACACGTACGCGATGGCGGCGTGGTAGGAGAACGCCGTCGCGGGCTTGAGCTCGCAGCGGCAGTCCCAGGTGCGCGCGTACAGCGTGAGGGTGCTGCCGGACACCGAGGAGCCGGTGGTGATGTAGCAGGGGTCCAGCATCTTGATGAACGGATCGAAGGTGGGCGTGGCGACGATGGACACGCTCTGCACCAGGCCCAGCTCCACGTCCGGGCACAGGGCGGGACGCACCTCCAGGCTCCAGTTGCCGCCCGCGTCCGTGATGCCGGTGCCCGCCAGGAAGAGCACGCCGTCCGCGGGCACGCACCCGTCCCGCTCGGGCTTGCTCCCGTCGTCGGCCATGGGGCGCGCGGGGCCGGGTTCCTTCCACTGCATCAACAGGTTATCCATTGATCCGTCTCCGGTGGGGATGATGAACGCCGGCGCCAGGAGGCGCCGGTGCATGCAGGGTAACCGCCGCCGGTGGATGGGATCAAGCAAACATGCCGTCCCGCGATTCCCCTCCGTCAGACGGGCACGCGCACAGGCTTTCCCACCGGCCACCCCTGTCCCGGCACGCGTAACGGCCCTGGCGCGGATCGCGCAGCAAACGTAGCGTGACCGTGGTCCCCGAACGGCGTTCGGCCCCCTCTCCCTCACGCCTTGCATCACCATGAACACGACCGCAGCCCCGGCATCCCCGCCGTCCGTCAGCCACCCGCACGGGGACGATCCCGTTTCGCGCGTACGTGCCTTTCTGGACACGCGCGGGCCCGCGCTGGAGCGGCGGGTGCTGGCGGAGGGGTGGAAGGCCGCAGAGGCGGACCTGGACGCGCTGCGAGGCGACGTGCAGGCGGCGGGGCTGTGGGGGCCGGCCCTGCCGCGGGCCTGGGGCGGGATGGGGCTGCCGCTGCCGGCGTTCGCGCGGATCAGCGAGGAGCTGGGGCGCTGGATCTTTGGCCACTACGTGTTCGGCGTGCAGGCGCCGGACATGGGCAACATGGAGCTGCTCCTTTCCCACGGCACGGACGCGCAGCGCGCGCAGTGGCTGCGCCCGCTGGCGGCCGGCCAGGTGCGGAGCTGCTTCGCCATGACGGAGCCGGAGCACGCGGGGAGCAACCCGGTCGTGCTCTCGACGACGGCCACGCGGGAGGGCGACGACTACGTCCTCCGCGGCCACAAGTGGTTCACGAGCTCGGCGGACGGGGCGGCGTTCGCCATCGCCATGGCCGTGACGAACCCCGACGCCGCGCGGCCGCACGAGCGCGCGAGCATGCTGCTGGTGCCCATGGACGCGCCGGGGGTGGAGCTCGTCCGCAACCTGCCGGTGATGGGCGACGCGGGGGGCGGCTGGGCCTCGCACGCGGAGGTGCGCTTTCACGACGTGCGTGTGCCGGCGGAGAACCGGCTGGGTGCGGAGGGGGCGGGGTTCGCGCTGGCGCAGGAGCGGCTGGGGCCGG
>DATING010001528.1:0-5062 GCA_035474555.1 Longimicrobium sp.
TTCGGACACCTCCACGGAAAATACACCTGCCGGGCTCCCGCGGCGGCTCGCGCGGGAGACGACGGGAAACATCATCCAACCAGGCGGATGACGCGGTTCTCCTTCTTCCCCTTCCGCAGCACGAGCACCTGGCCGTCGATGGCGTCTTCCGCGCGGACGCGCTGGTCCGGCGAGGTGACGCGCACCCCGTTGAGCGACACGCCGCCGCCCGCGATCAGCCGCCGCGCCTCGCCCCTGGACGCCGCCACGCCCGCGTCGGCGAGGATGTCGACGACACCCATCCCCTCCCCTTCCAGGCGCGTGCGCGGCACGTGGGTGGACGGGACGTCGGAGAACACGTCCAGCAGCTCCGCCGCCGGCAGCTCCTGCGCGGCCACGCTGCCGAAGAGCACGCCCGTGGCGCGTTCGGCGCGGGCGAGGCCGCCGGGACCGTGCACCCTCCGCGTGACCTCGGCCGCCAGCCGGCGCTGGGCGGTGCGGGCGGCAGGGGCGGGCGCGTGCTCGGCCATCACCGCCGCGATCGCATCCAGCGACAGGAAGGTGAAGGTCTTGAGGTAGCGCTCCACGTCGCGGTCGTCCGCGTTCAGCCAGAACTGGAAGAAGCGGAAGGGCGACGTGCGCTCGGCGTCCAGCCAGACCGCGCCGCCTTCCGTCTTGCCGAACTTGGTGCCCGACGCGTTGGTGAGCAGCGGCTGCACGATTCCGTGCGCCGGCCGGCCGCGCGTGCGGCGGATGAGCTCCATCCCCGACGTGATGTTGCCCCACTGGTCGCTGCCGCCGATCTGCAGCGTGCAGCCGAAGCGGTCGCTGAGCACGGCGAAATCGTACGCCTGCAGCAGCGAGTACGCGAACTCGGTGATGGACAGCCCCACTTCGGAATCCAGCCGGCGCGCGACGGAGTCCTTGGCCAGCATGTAGTTGACCGTGAAGTGCTTGCCCACGTCGCGCAGGAACTCGATGAGCCCCAGCCCGCCCAGCCACTCGTGGTTGTCCACCACCTGCGCCGCGGCGGGCCCATCGAAATCCAGGAAGCGCTCCAGCGGCCCGCGGATGCCGGCCACGTTGGCCTCCACCTGCGCGCGGGTGAGCAGCGGGCGCTCCACGGACTTGCCGCTGGGGTCGCCGATCATCCCCGTGCCCCCGCCCACGAGCGCGAGCGGCCGGTGCCCTGCGCGCTGCAGCCGCGCGGCCGCCATCACCTGCACCAGGTGGCCCACGTGCAGGCTATCCGCCGTGGGATCGAAGCCGATGTACGCCGTCACGGGCCCGGCAGCGAGAAAGTCGCGCACGCCCTCGCTGGACGCGTGCACGAGGCCGCGCGCCTGCAAGTCGTCGAAGAAGAAGCCGGTGTTCGTGCTCATAATCGATCTCTATCTCGTAAGATTCCTGCGAAACAGCAGTCCATACGGTCAGCATTTGTGCACATTTGCGGGCCTCACGCGGCGCCCCCACCGCTCGCTTAGGCTCGCACCTCCCCCAAAAACCCCTGGGGGAGGTTGAACTGCGGATCGTGCCGGGGGTTGCGGGCTCACTACACGGGCGGAGGGCCCCCTCCCCCCGGCCCCCTCCCCCGCTTCGCGGGCAGGAGGGGGAGAACTTCGCTTGCGAATTCAGCTCGCTACCCGCTCACGATTCCCGCCCTGTCCCAACCCTCCCCCAGGGGTTTTTGGGGGAGGGTGGGCGAGGTTTACGAGCCCGGGTGGGGGCGCCTCGGGCTCCGCTTCGCGACGGCACCCTGCCCTGCTCCATCCCGCACTTTCGCACTTTCGCACTTTCGCACTTTCGCGCTTTCGCACTTTCGCACTGCCGTTGCGCCGTTCAGCCGTTCAGCCTTCCTCCAGTTGAACCCGGCGTCCCAGGCCCACGAGGTGCCAGAACACGTAGCGCACGTCCTCGTCGGGTAGGCCGGCTTCGCGGGCGAGCTCGCCGGCGCGGCGCACGACGGCAGCCTCGCGCGGCGGATCCAGGATCGGCATCCCCAGCGCCTGCTTGAGCGGACCCACCTCCCGCGCCAGCGCCACCCGCTCCGCGATCAGCCCGATGATCCCACGGTCGATGCGCTCGATCTCCACCCGCACCCGCCGTAGCTCGGCCGCCGCATCCACCCCATCCGCATCCGCCCCCTCCACATCCGCCGAGGCCACGGAACCCGACGCACCCGCAGTCCCATCCACCGATGCCGCGGGGCCCGCCGCGTTCACGGGATCGGTTGCATCCACCGATGCGTCCGCCGCCGAAGCCGCGAAGCCCGCTCCATCCCCCGCAACCGCCGGATCCGCCGGCCGCGCGGGACCGGACGGGCGCATCGTATCCACCCCGTCCATGGTCATGCGGCCTCCCGAACGACATCCGCCACGCCGTTGGAGAGCGTGCGGCCCGCGGCCTCGGCGAAGGGGCGCATGCGGCGCATCAACTCGGTGAAGTTCTCCAGGGTGAGCGACTGGTCGCCGTCGCTGAGCGCCTCCAGCGGGCAGGGGTGCACCTCGATCATCAGCCCGTCGGCGCCGGCCGCGATGGCCGCGAACGCCAGCGGCGCCACCAGGTCCGCGCGGCCGCCGGCGTGGCTGGGATCCACGATCACGGGGAGGTGCGTCTCGGCCTTGAGCACGGGGATGGCCGCCACATCCAGCGTGTTGCGCGTGGCCGTCTCGTAGGTGCGGATGCCGCGCTCGCACAGGATGACGTCGCGGTTGCCCTGCGCCATCACGTACTCGGCCGCCATCAGCAGCTCCTTGATGGTGGCCGACAGCCCGCGCTTGAGCAGCACCGGCCGCTGCACCCGCCCCACCTCCGACAGCAGCGCAAAGTTCTGCATGTTGCGCGCGCCGATCTGCAGCACGTCGGCGTGCTCGGCGATGAGCTCCACCTGGCGCGTGTCCATCACCTCGGTGACGATGGGCAGCCCCGTCTCGGCGCGCACCTCGGCCAGCATGCGCAGCCCCGCCTCGCCCAGCCCCTGGAAGGCGTACGGCGAGCTGCGCGGCTTGAAGGCGCCGCCGCGCAGCATCCCCGCGCCCGCGGCCTTGATGGACCGCGCGGTCGTGCGCAGCATGTCGCGCCCCTCCACGGAGCACGGCCCCGCGATGACCGCCAGCTCGCGCCCGCCGACCGCCGCGTCGCCGATGCGGATGACGGTGGGGCGCGCAACGAACTCGAGCGCGGCCAGCTTGTACGGCTTGAGCACGGGATGCACGGACTCCACGCCCGGCAGGCTGAGCAGCGCGGCCTCCTGCAGCAGCGACTCGTCGCCGATGCAGCCGATGATGGTGCGCTGCTCGCCGCGCGACAGGTGCGTGCGCATCCCCAGAGTCTCGATGCGCTCGCGGATGTGGTCCAGCTCGGCGTCCGTGACGGCCGGCTTGGTGACGATGATCATGGGACGGTCCTCCTGCGTAGTGCGCGGTGGCGGATGATGGGCAAACAAAAGGGCCCCCGGTGGTTCCGGGAGCCCTCGGTTGCCTCTGGCGAGCGATCCTACACGCGCGCGGCAGCCTCCGGGGTCCCGTTGGGGAGCCGGTAGTAGCGGTAGCCGCGATAGTACGAACGTGCGTGGATGCTCATGGTCTGGAGCCTAATACGTTTCACGACGAAACACAAGTATCTCGATCCAACCCGTCCCGCCCCCGCCCTCTGCGGTGCGGGGCTCCTGCTGCCCTGCTCTCTCTGCGTCGCCCCGCGTCGCCGTCGCGGCCGGCGCGGGATCACCGGGCAAACGAAAGGGCCCCCGGTTGTCCGGGAGCCCTGGTTGCCTGGTGCGAGCGTCAGCTAAGCGCGCGCGGCAAGCCCCGGACCCCCGTTGGGGAACCCGTAGTAGCGGTAGCCGCGGTAGCTGGTGCGCGCGTTGATGCTCATGGGATCAAGGCTAACAGGCTTTGGGGCGGAGGGCAAGCGTAGTGCTCGCAACTAAGGGAATTAATCTCCGGATGTAAGAGGAGAGACCCATGGAGGCTGGGAATGCGAGAGCCAGCTACTTCGAATTTGGGAGCATCTCCGCAGTTGCACGCCGAGCCTGCGCCCTTATTGCAGGGTCGTGCATGTAGATGCGCACGACTTCCGCCCGCACAACAATATCGCTTGTATCAACACCGGCCCTAAGTAGCTCGTCAGTAACAACCTGTGCTCTGGACCATGCAAGGGAGTCGGACATGCTCCGGAGGCCAGACGAATCCGCAAATCCCGTAACTTCGATCTTTCTACCCACTCGACTCACTGAATCGCCCCACGCGCGAATGAGGAGCTTGGCTTCTGGAGTAAGATAACTAGTTCCCCCGCGAAAATCTATCGAAATCAGCGCGCGTGGAGTACCATTATTACCACGCTGCAACCACGTCAAGCCTTTACCGATTTTTTCGATATTCTCGAACCCGGTCCCCACCGCAACAAGCACAGCAAGCGCCGCGATGATCAACGCAAAGACCGGGTGATCTCGCAAACGCCTCGTCCAACGTGACACACGGTCGTCTGACTCTTGATCTTCTAAACCCCGCTTCATCTTCCCTTCCATTCGTATTCCAAACCCTGCCGCGCTTCTAGCCTTAGCTTTACGACGACTCCGGCTGGTACCGTTGCCGCTTCTTGGAGGCTCGTGCCGGTTCTGCGGTTCGTGCGCGTGAGCAGACTCCCCGCCACTTGTACTCTGGCCGTCCATTGCACGAATTTCACGCAAGACACGCATTGCCCAAATGCGTGCTTCCTCCAAGGCTTCTGCCCACTCAAGTCCAACAATTTGTTCCTCTGGACCGTCTTTGCCGGGATACAGCGAGAGGTAATGTCCTGGTGGACCTGACATCCACCGCACCGCCAATTCTGCCGGCCAAAAGCGGAAGCGAATGTGATATTCAGTTGGACGGTGAACGATAACAGGGGACCTCTCGAACCCGTTATCTTGTAATTCAAGGTCTAGCTCTTGAGTATCTAAGCCAACGTGGGAGAATGCTCTCTCCAATTGTGCAATTTGGGAAGGCTGGAGGTGCTCGAAATGAATCGGGGTGAGAGGCATCTTCGACTCAACTGAGAAAGCGGCTAAGCGGCACGCGCTACGCATTGAAGATACTATGTTTCC
>DATING010001529.1:0-4190 GCA_035474555.1 Longimicrobium sp.
CCGTCTGCGTCGATCCCGTGAAGGAGATCACGGGGATGTCCGGGTGGTCCACGATGGCCGCGCCCACTTCCTCGCCCAGGCCGTGTACCAGGTTCACCACGCCCTTGGGGATCCCCGCCTCTTCCAGGATCTCGACGAGCAGCGAGACGGTGTGCGGCGTGTCTTCCGCCGGCTTGATCACCACCGTGTTCCCGCACACCAGCGCCGGGAACATCTTCCAGGTGGGGATGGCCAGGGGGAAGTTGAACGGGGTGATGAGGCCGCACACGCCGATGGGGCGGCGGACGCTCATCGCCCACTTGTTGGCCAGCTCCGACGGCACCGTCTTGCCGAACAGGCGGCGGCCCTCGACGCCGGCGTAGTAGGCCGTGTCGATGCCTTCCTGCAGGTCGCCGCGCGTCTCGGTGAGCACCTTGCCCATCTCGCGGGTGGCGGCGCGGGCGATCTCGTCCTTACGCTCCGTGAGCAGGTCGCCCACGCGGCGCAGGATGTCGCCCCGGGCGGGGGCCGGCATGCGGCTCCACTCGGGGAACGCGGCCTTGGCGGCCGCGACGGCGCGGTCCACGTCCTCGCGCGTGCTGCGCGGCCACAGGCCGATCAGGTCCGACTGCTTCGCGGGATTGCGGTTCTCGAAGTATTGGCCGTTCGACGGCTCTACCCACTCGCCGCCGATGAAGTTCTTGAACTGGTCCGCCATGCTCGTTCGCTCGCTGAATCGGGAGGGCTCGCCGGGAGCCGGTTGCGTTGTGAAGCGGGGGAATCTAACCGCGGCGGCAAGAGGTGCAACGCGCGCGGCCAATCACCGGGCCATCCACGCCATCCCACGCGGCGATACCGGTTGATACGCGTCCCGAATCCGCCGCGCATAAGGTGGACGGCGATGACCTTGCGCGGCTGTAAACAGTTGATGAGAGTTACTTACGGACGTTTCCCGCGCCGCCGCCCGCCTCCCCCGGCATGGCGGCCAGAACCCATCTCCAGCAGTATCCGGAGGACTCCTCATGCGCCCATCCCGCCCCATTCTGCTCGCGTCGGCCGCCGCCGCGGTGCTGATCGCCGCCGCCTGCTCGGGCGATGCGTCCGCGCCCGCCGGCCCGACCCTCGCCGGCGCCGCCCCGTCGCCCACGGCCGGCCTGTTCAGCGCCTCGGCAGATACGACGGGCACCGACTCCATCATGCCCGGCTACGGCCCGAACTGCGACCCGAAGCACCTCGAGATTCCGTACGACCCCACGCCCCCGCCCGAGTACATCGTCTGCCCGGACACGACGGCTGCCGAGCGCGGGCTGATCGCCGCCGGCGATACGACGCCGCCACCTCCGAAGCCCGCTCCGGCACCTGCACCCACGCCGGCGCCTGCGCCCAAGCCCGCCCCGACGCCCACACCCACGGACTCGGTGGTCGCCGGCTACGGCAACGAGAACACGGGCGGCTATCCCTGACCCGAGTGCCGCCCGAAACGCAGGAGGAGCGGAGACGCCGGTCGTCTCCGCTCCTCTCGCGTTCCGGGTTGTCGATGCCCGGCGCCCCGCCTATCATCCGTCCGTTCCCCCTCGTACGCCACCCCCGAGATCGTTGAATGCGCCTGCTCGCCGCCCTCCTTGCCGGCTGCGCCGCGTGTGCCCCGGGCGCGCCCCCCGCCGTGCCGGCGCCGCCGGATGATTGCGGCGCGGTTCGACTGGACCCCGGCGAGCGCTGGACGGACCCGTCGCCGCACCGCTGCGGCTACGTGCAGGTGAACGGGATCCGGCTCCACTACCTGGACTGGGGCGGGGCCGGCGAGGCCATCGTCCTCCTGCATGGCAGCGGCAGCACGGCTCACAGCTTCGACGACCTGGCCCCGCTGCTCACGGACCGGTACCGCGTACTCGCGCTCACCCGCCGCGGCCATGGCGCGTCCGAGCACCCGTCCGGCGGCTACACCATTGCCCAGACGACGGCGGACCTGCGCGCCTTTCTGGATGCGCTGGGCATCTCCCGCGCCCACCTGGTGGGGCACTCGCTCGCCGGCGCGGAGATCACCCGCCTCGCCGCGCTGCACCCGGACCGCGCCGCGTCGCTGATCTACCTGGACGCGCTGCCGGACTGGGCCGCCGAATTCGCGATGGAAGAGGCACCCGTCGCGCGGCCCTCCCCGGCGGGCGGGTTCACCTCCATGGCGCAGCGGGCGGAATGGCTCCGGCGGTACTTCTACGGATTCTGGACACCCGCACTGGAGGCGGACCTGCGCCACGGCCGCCCCAACCGCGAGGCGGTGGAAGCGCTGGATGCAGACGCGGTCCCCACTGCCCCCGACTACGCCGCGCTTCGGGCGCCCGTGCTGGTGATCCAGACCTATCGTTCGCTGCGGACGCGCTTTCCCTGGCTGATGGAGCCCGGCGCCGACCCCGGCGAGCAACGGGCCGCGCAGGCATGGCTCGACGTGCACCACAATCCGAACGCCCGCTCCGTGGCGGACCGCTTTCGCCGACAGGTCCCCGGCGGCCGCGTGGTCACGATCGAGGGGCACCACTACGTCCACAACTCCAACCTGGAGCAGGTCGCCGCGGAGATCCGCGCGTTCGTGGACGCGGTGCGATAGCTCATCGCTGTGCTGGACACCGTCTGCCCCGGCTGAGCTGCGGCGGCACGGACGCGAACGGGCCTGGCGATACTCGCCAGGCCCGTTTCTCGTTCTCGGAGCCGGTGGATCAGAAGTAGTCGCTCGCGATTCGCCGCCCCAGGTACAGGCCCAAGCCCGTGCCGATGATGCTGAGGATGAACGCGGCGAACATGCCCATGGGCGAGCCCAGGGCCCAGCCGATCCATCCGCCGACCGACATCCCGAAGAACGCGAGCACCTTGGTCATGGCCTTGTGGCGAAAGGGAAAGCTACAGCCGAACGAACCCGAGGCCGACGACCAGCGCGACAATCCCGCCCAGCAGCATGGACCACAGCGCCCACAGCTTGTAGAACGCCAGCGACGGGTGCAGGCGCTTGTACAGCCACGCCAGCACCCATCCGCCGCCGAACGTCCCCAGCATCCATACCGCGGTGACGATCAGCCACCATGTCCACTTGTCTCCCACGGCCGTCAGCCTTCGCGCACCAGCTCGTACCGCTCGATCTTCTTGTAGAGATTGGAGCGGGGCATGTCCAGGATGCGGGCCGTCTCGCTGACGTTCCAGTCGTTCTCCCGCAGCTTTTGCAGGATGAAGGCCCGCTCGGCGGCCCCCTTGAACTCGGCGAAGGTCGTGCATCCCAGCAGGTCGCCGGATAGCCCGCCGCCCTTCATCTTGCCGCCCACCAGCAGGTCCACGTCGTCCGCGGCCACCGTGGTGCTGCCGGCCAGGATCAGCAGGCGCTCCACCGTGTTGCGCAGCTCGCGCACGTTGCCGGGCCAGTCCATCCGCTGCAGCCGGTCCAGCGCCTCGTCCGTGAACGAGCGCGGGCGCAGGTTGGCCTCGCGGGCGTTGGATTCCACGAAGTGCCGCACCAGCATGGGGATATCCTCGCGCCGCTCGCGCAGGGGCGGGACGTGGAGCGGGATCACGTTCAGCCGGTAATACAGGTCCTCGCGAAACCGGCCGCCCTTGATCTCCTCTTCCAGGTCCTTGTTGGTGGCCGCCAGCACGCGCACGTCCACCGAAATGGGCTTGGCGCCGCCCACCCGCGTGACGATGCCTTCCTGGAGCGCGCGCAGCACCTTGGCCTGCGCCTGCAGCGACATGTCGCCGATCTCGTCCAGGAAGAGCGTGCCGCCGTCCGCCAGCTCGAACTTGCCCGCGCGGTCCTCGTGGGCGCCGGTGAACGAGCCCTTCATGTGGCCAAAGAGCTCGGATTCGATCAGCTCGGACGGGATGGCCGCGCAGTTGAGCTCGATGAACGCCTTGTCGGCGCGGGGCGAAAGGCGGTGGATGGCGCGCGCCACCAGCTCCTTGCCCGTGCCGTTCTCGCCCGTGACGAGCACGCGGGCGTCCGTGGGCGCCACCTTTTCCACACGGTCCAGCACCTGGCGGAGCGCGAAGCTGCGGCCCACGATCTGGTGCCGGCTCTCGATCTCGCCCCGCAGCCGCGCGTTCTCCTGCGCCAGCCCCTGCTGCTGGAGCGCGTTGCGCAGCACGAGCAGCAGCCGGTCCGTGTCCAGCGGCTTTTCCAGGAAGTCGTACGCGCCGCGGCGGGTGGCTTCCACGGCCGTGTCGATGGTGCC
>DATING010001530.1:0-1662 GCA_035474555.1 Longimicrobium sp.
CTGCGTCCGGAGATCGCCGCGGCGGAGGACCTCGCGGGCGCGGCCCTGCAGCGCGCGGCCGGCAGCCTGGGCGCGCGCGACGTGCGCGTGGCGATGGAGGGAGACGGTGCCATCCTGCTGGGGCGCTTCGACTTCGTACAGTCGCTTCGCGTGCTCGTGAACCTGCTGGAGAACGCGCAAAAGTACTCGCCGCCCCTGATGCCCATCGAGCTCAGCGCCGGGCGGGAGGACGGGCGGCTGGTGTTCCGCGTGGCCGATCGCGGCCCCGGCATCCCGCCCGCGGAGGCGGAGCACGCCTTTGCGCCCTTCTACCGGACGCGTGGCGCGCAGCCCGAAACGGGCGGCGCGGGGCTGGGCCTCTCCATCGCGCGGCGGCTGGCGGAGGCGCAGGGCGGGGCGCTGGAGTACCACCCGCGCCCCGGCGGCGGCAGCGTGTTCGTGTTCAGCCTCCCCGCGGCGGACGTGGATGCACTGGAGTAGCCACATCCAGCAGCCCGTGGAGCCGGGCGTCCCGTCCGGGCCCTGATCCGGCTCTCCTCACGCGTTTCACGCAGAGACGAAACGACGAGGACGCAGAGAACCCCTTTGGTCTCTGCGTCCTCGCGTCTTTCTACGTCCCGGCGTGAAACGGCCCGCGCGGACGCGGCCCTAGCGCGTTTCCACCGTGTAGGTAAAGGTCCGCTCCCCGTTGGCGGGGACCTGCATCCGCACCTGGAACGTGTTGGCGGACATGCGCTCCACCTCCGCCGACGAGTCCAGCACCCGCCACTCGTTGTCGCCCGACGCCTCGACCCCCTCGCGCACGAACACCTCCGCCGCGCGCGGGCCGCGGTTGGTGATCACCACCTCCACCCGCGTGGTGAGCTTTTCCCGGGTGTGTCCCTGCTCCGTGCGGTACTCCTCCGCGGTGCGCTCCAGCACCCGCCGCGTGCCGAACAGCGTGTTGGAGCGGCCCTGCCGCAGGGTGAACTCGCCCCCGGCGGGGGTCAGGCCGATCCGGTCCTGCCCCACCACCTGCGGCGGCCCGTCCTGCCGCGCGTAAACGGTCACCTGGCCGTCGGGCATGGCGTCGCCGGTGGGGTTGGTGCCCACCAGGCGCACGTCCAGCCCGCGCGGCAGCATCACGAACCCGCCGCTTCCCATCGTCTGCTGGTCGTGCCCGTTCTCGAAGACGTTGCGCTGCACGATACGGATGCGCGCGCCCTGGAAGAGCGGGTGCCGGCCCATGGCGGAGCTGGCGTTGAGCGCGATGTCGCGTCCCAGGCGAAAGCGGCTGAACGCGCTGATGCTGCTGGCGCCGGCCGCGGGCGGGGTCATGGACACGCGCTCCAGGTTCACGCGCGACTGCGAGACGTTGGCCGATGCGTTCTGCTGCGGGCTCCCATCCGCCCCAAGCAGCGCGATGTCGCCGGCGACCAGGTCCACCGTGCCGGCGTGGACGTCCGCGCCCGTGTTGTTGTACAGCGAGACCCACGCGTCCAGCGAGCCGCCGGTGGCCGGGGCGCCCGCGTCGGCGGGGTCCAGCACCAGCGAGTAGTCCGCCACCCAGCTCAGGTCGGGCGCCAGGTAGTCCACCTGCACGCGCGCGTCGCGGGCGCCGCCCCGGTTGCGCAGCGTCAGGCGCAGCACGGGCGAACGCTGGTTGCGCACCTCCGGCCCATC
>DATING010001531.1:0-13850 GCA_035474555.1 Longimicrobium sp.
GGTGCTGCTGGCGCAGGAAGGCGAGCTGCCCCAGGGCGCGCCCGTGGTCATCGCCATGTACGAGGACGACGACGAGGACTGCGTCATCAAGGATGACAAGGACTTCGTGAAGCTGGCCACGGATGCCCTGACCAACGCCTACGGCGCGTACAAGGGCGTCACCAGCAAGGAGTGGTACAACGGCGCCTGGATCATGCAGCTTTCGGCCGCGTACACGGCCTTCAAGTCCTGGGCCCTTGGCAACGACGAGTTCGTGGGCGTGTCGGCCGGGCTGGACAACATCGACAGCATCGACCGCCACTTCTTCCTGAAGAACGAGAACGGCAGCAACCAGGGCGTCATGCGCCTGCAGTGGAAGACCGACACCGGCTACTGAGCCGCTGGCCGTCCGGCACGGGTTGGTGAAGCACGAAGCGCCGCGGGGACTCGCTCCCCGCGGCGCTTTGGTCTTTCACCGGATCACTACATTGATTGTGCACGGGAGTTCTACTGCTGCCGCACAGGGAAGGACCTGTTCCCCGTGGCCTCTTTCCCCCTGTGTGATACCAATTCCCCAGGCTTCTTGTGCATTCCAGCCCAAAATCTGAACGCAGAGTTCGCAGAGAACAGAAAGAGTTCGCAGAGTACGGATCGATTTTTTTCTCCGCGAACTCTCTTTTCGACTCTGCGAACTCTGCGTTCAAGTCGTTTTTCCATTCTGCACAGGAGATTGGGAGAATCGGTATGAGTTCTACTGCTGCCGTTCCCCGTGGCCTCTTTCCCCCTGTGTGAGGCCTTCTTTGAAATCATGAATGCACAATCAACCAGAGAATCGGGTATTCCTTGCCCCAGCACGCGCCCAAGGGACGGGGGGGGACGGCCGGGCACGCAAACGAAAGCGGGGGAGCGCGATGTCCGCGCTCCCCCGCCCCGCCGTTTCAGTCGTCGCGCCCGATCAGAACCCGGGCTGCATGGAGAACTGCCAGTGCCAGCCGCGCTCGCGCTCGAACGGCTTTACGTACACCCCTTCCAGGATGAAGTAGCCGAACAGGTTCACCCGCGCGCCCACGCCCGCGCTGGTGACGATGCCGCGCTCCGTGAGCGCGCCCTCCACCCCGCGGCGGAAGGTGGGCTCCGTGGTCACCACCGAGCCGTCCTGCAGCTGCTGCTTGCCCCACGCCGAGCCCGCGTCAAAGAAGGCGAAGCCCTCGATGGGCGGCAGTCCCAGCGTGTTGCCCACCACCATCTGGCGGATGAGCGGCACCCGCAGCTCCAGGTTGGCCACGCCCACGCGCGTTCCCCGCAGCTCGTCGAAGTACAGGTCGCATTCCGTGCCGCCCACCGGCAGCGTGGGCTCGCACTGCTCCGCCACGTCCTCGCGCCCGTAGCCGCGGATCAGGAACGGCCAGCCCAGGAAGATGTCGCCCACCAGGTGCTCGTCGCGCCCGTAGCGTCCCACGTGCATGCCGCGGAAGGCCAGCGTGAAGGGCCGCAGGTACACGTAGCGCCGGTAGTCCGCCGTGGCCGTGGTGAACTGCAGGGACCCCACCGTGGGCGCCACCTCGAACCGGTAGCGCTGCCCCGCGAACGGCGACGTGTAGCCCATCAGCGACGCGTCGTACACCAGCGCCGCGCTCCCCTCCGCCAGGTTGAACGAGTTGCCTTCCTCCGTGCGCTCGCGGAAGTCGACGGGGCCCTCCAGGTCCACCAGCACCGTGTCGCCGTCCTCGTCGATCCCGTAAACCGGCTGATACACGGCCTCGCGGATCTGCCGGTCCGACGCGATGCGCCGCACCCCGCCCGAGACCTCCACCCGCTGCACCTGGCTCAGGGGGTACTGCAGGATGCCGCTCAGGCTCGTGTCAAAGTACCGGAGCAGCACCTGCTGCTGCAGGAACTCCGTGCCTTCCTCGTTGAAGCTCTGCCGGTAGCCGCCGTAGACGAACGGCACCCGCTGCGCCGCCACGCCCCAGTTCCACCGGTTCTTGGCGTTCAGGTACAGCACGGAGAACCCGACCTCGTCGATCTGCCCCTGCGCCTGCACCGAGCCGTAGATGGTGTGGTGGCCCAGCACGTCGCTGAAGATGCCCGTGATGCCGCCGTACAGCCCGCCGCGGCTGAAGGCGCCCGTGTTCACCGACGCGCCCACGGCCGGCTGGCCCAGGTAGTCCAGCGAGATGCGCGCGCGGTACGGCACCACCGTCCAGGCGGTCTGCACCTCGGGATCGGGCAGGCCGATCTGCGACTCGTTCAGCGCCAGCAGCACGCGGTTGTACGGCGCCTCCTCGGCGCGCGGCACGGGCGGCAGCAGCGCCGCCATGGGCATCCCCGGCAGTCCCGCCGCCGCCACCTGCACGGTGGGGGGCACGGTGCCCGCCAGCCGCACCGGGTCGGTGATGGAGTAGATGTTGAACGCGTCGCCCTCGAACGCCGTGAACAGCAGCTTGTCGGCGCCGTAGGAAGACGAGATGGCCGGGCTCAGGTCCGTGATGCCGCTCACGCCCGTGAAGATGTTGGTCACCTGCGTCACGGCGTTGGTGGCCACCTCTACCCGGTACACGTTGGCGATGCCGTCGCGGTCCGAGATGAAGTACAGTCCGCGGCCGTCGCGGGTCCACTGCGGGTTGATGTTCTTGCCCACGCCCCCCGGGCCCGTGCTCGCGGCCTCGCCCGTCGTCAGGCTGCGCACCTCGCCGCTGGCCACGTCCATCACGGCCAGGCGCATGTCGCCGAAGCGCAGCGTCTCGAAGTCCGTGGTGCCGCGGTCCGTGGTGAACGCCACGCTGCGCCCGTCCGGCGAGTACATGGGCTGCAGGTCGGCAAAGCGGTCGTCCGTGAGCTGCCGCGAACGCCCGCTGTTCAGGTCCAGCAGGTACAGGTCGCTGATGCCGCCGCGGAGCCCCGAGAACACCATGGTGGTCCCGTCCGGCGACCAGGTGGGGTTGGTGATCTCGCTCACCCCCGGCACCCCGTACTCGCGGATGGTCCCGCCCCGCACGGCATCCACCAGCACCACCACGTCGCGCCCCTCCTTCAGGGCGCTGAAGGCGAAGCGGCGGCCGTCCGGCGACCACGTGCCCGCCGAGTTGATGTAGCGCAGCGACGCGAAGTGCGGGTCGAACGCCGTGCCCCGCAGGATCCGGCGGATGACGCGCCCCGTCTGGGCGTCGCCCACGAACAGCTCCACGTCCTGGTTGCTCAGCGACGACAGGAACGCGAACCGCGTCCCGTCCGGGCTCAGCACGGGCGCCAGGTTGTAGCGCCCGCCGGGGGCGTCGTCGTTGGTCTCGGTGCGGGCCAGGAACAGGGGCTGCGCGATCTCGCGGGGCTCCCGGCGCTCGCCCAGCAGCGGCAGGTAGGTGCGGCGGATGGAGGTGCCCCACTCGTCCACGATCTCTTCCAGGGGCACGTTCAGGATGCGCTGAAAGGCATCCGGGTACGGCACCCCCTGTCCCACCTGCTTCAGGATCTGCCCAATGGAGGCATCGCCCCAGCGGCCGCCCACGTAGGCCCAGAACGCCCCGCCCCAGCGATAGGGAAAGAAGCTGGGGTCGTAGGTGAGCTGCTCCAGCGTGGGCACGCGGCCGGTGAGGGCCGCGTCGCGCATGAACATGGCCGTGTGCGGGTGCACGGGGCCGCGCGTGAGGTATTCCGCCATGCCCTCCGAGAACCACAGGGGCACGCTGTAGCGCTGGGCGGCCTCTTCCAGCCCGCCGCCCGCGCGGCCAAAGCCGGAGATGTCGAACTGGAACGCGTGGACGAGCTCGTGGCCGATGACGTGGTCCGTCTCCTCGTACGAGTTGGCCATGGGCAGGATGATGCGCTGCTTGAAGGCCTCCGTCACGCCGCCCGTGCCCTCGCCGATGTCGCCGCTCAGCGCCGTGGTCTGCTGAAAGTGCGGGTGGCTGGCGTACAGGATGAGCGGCTGGCGCGACTCGAACTCGTGCTCCAGGATCTGGGACAGGCGGGCGTACCAGCGTTCCGCCATGCGGGCGGCGTCGCGGGCGGCCAGCTCTTCTTCCGGGTAGAAGTAGACGTCCAGGTTGGTGGTGCGCAGGATCCTGAAGTCGAACGTCTCGTACTGCACCTTGTTGCGCCCGAAGTACTGGGCGGCGGCGGGTGCGGCCGAAAGGACGGTCGCTCCGGCGGCCAGCGCCAGCGCGGCCGCCAGGCGAACCCGTGAGCGGAAATCAGCGGACATGGTATGGCTCCTCGTGCCGGCCAGGAAAGGTTGAGCCGCTGTGCACAGCGGTCCGGGCCGGCGTGTCTGGGCGCCGGGGAGGGGATCGTGTGCGGGTGTTTGCCAAGGGCGAAGGTTATGCACTTCCTGTACCCCTTCGCCCCCAACTGTTTTTCGCCCGTGAACGCTGTGCGCGCGGGGCGAAAAGGCCTACGACTGCACCGGCGGCGGCGGCGGTGTGGCGGCGGGGCCGGAGACCCCTTCGAGCGCGCGGTCGTCGTCGCGCTCGTCCAGCAGCCACACCCCCAGCGCGGCCAGGACGGCCACCAGCAGGATGCCCATGAGCCAGGGCCGCAGCCCCGGTCCGCGCGGCTGCACGTCGATGTCCGCCATGTACGCCGACCTCCGTGGTATCGGATGTCCCGCTTGAACGCGATCGGCGTATGGACGGGCAGGGAGCGTGCCTTGCCGCGCCGCAGGCATCCCACCGCGGGACGGCCCAGTTGCGCCAGGTTGATTGAAGGACACGCGAGGCTGGCGGGTACCCCTATGCAGGTGTGCCGGGGCTGGCGGGAGGCGGGGACTGAACTGCGGGTTACAGGGGACAGGTTACAGGGGACAGCCGGCAACGGCAGGACGTGCGCAGGCGGGCTGCCGCCACGGCGGCGCGGTCGAGCCGAGCGGCTGAAGCCGCCGCAACAACTGCGGAAAGCCTCACAAACTGCGTGAGGCTTCAAAAGCGCACTTCGTCCCGGTGCACTCCCTCCCAGTGCTGCACGAGCGGTCGCCGAAGGCCGACATCACGGTTTCAGTGCCGCGAATTCATTCGCCGGGCAGGTGTGCGCACGGACTCCGCCCGCGCGACGGACCTGCCTGCCCGTGGTGGGGGGCCGCCATCCCGCTGGGGCTGGGGTGTATACCCTCTCCCACGCAGTTTGTGGGAGAGGGTGGGTGAGGTTTACGAACCCGGGTGAGGGCCCCCCGGGCGAGGCCCCGCCTTCTCCCACCTCACCCCTGCGTCACCAGCCAGTCCAGCGCCTCGGCTTCCCCGTCGAACGTCTTGATGTTGCGCTTGGAGAACAGGATCACGGCCTGGTAGGCGATGCGGTGCAGCCCGCTCATCCCCACCACCGCGCTCGCCTTGACGTACGGCGCGTTGTGCGTCGCCATCTCCTTCATCGCTTGCAGCACGGCGGCGTTGTACCGCGCCTCGCGCACCAGCGTCATCACCAGCAGCGACCCCCTTGGCTGCCGCGCGACGAACTGCATGGAATCGCGGATCTCGCGCACGGCCTCCTCCGGGTCGCGCACGCCGGCGTAGTCCAGCAGCAGGATCTGCTTGCCCCTGTGGCTCATGAACCGGGTGCGCTCCATGGACGGGCTCTCTGCGAAAGATGTGGCGATGGACCGGATGCCGCGGAGGGCGCCGCGTGCGGACGTGGAATCGCAAGATAATGCCCCCCGCGCCCCCGTCCACCGGCCGATTCGATTGCGCCAGCGCTGCGACGGGCTTTCGCGGACGGCAGGCGCCTTGCGCATCGTCCGGATTCGCCGTTTTTATCATCCGTGGCCCTTCGCGAGCGCGTGAAAGATGTCGGACGCGATCCATCCCGATCCAACCCATTCCGCTCCACCGAAGGAATCAGCCGCCGCGGATCCCCCGCCCCGCCGCTGGGACCGGACGGTGACCGAGGCGCGCGAGCAGCAACAGGCCATGCGCGACCAGCTCATCACCACGCCGCCGCCGGGGTTCGACCCGCGCTTCGTGGCGGGGGCGGACGTGTCCATGGAGCGCTTCAAGCACTACGGCTTCGCGGCCGTCGTCGTCATCGACCTGCACACGATGGAGACGGTGGACGAGGCGGCGGCGGAGGCGGAGCTGCGCTTTCCCTACGTCCCCGGCTACCTCTCCTTTCGCGAGCTGCCGCCGCTGGACCTGGCCTGGCGGCAGCTGCGCGTGCGGCCGGACCTCGTCGTCTTCGACGGTCACGGGTACGCGCACCCGCGGCGCTTCGGGCTGGCGTGCCACGGGGGGGTGGCGTGGGACGTCCCCAGCATCGGGTGCGCGAAGAACCCGTTCATCGGCACGCACGAGCCGGTGGGGGACGCGCGCGGCGACACCAGCCCCATCCTTCACCAGGACGAGGTGGTGGGGATGGTGGTGCGGACGCGGACGGGCGCCAAGCCGCTGTACGTATCCGCCGGGCACCGCATGGACCTGCCCACCGCCGTGGAGCTGGTGCTGCGCCTGGCGCCGAAGTACCGCCAGCCGGAGACCACCCGCCGCGCCCACCAGCTCGTGAACGACCACCGCCGCGCGGGGCGGCCGGCCGGCCCGGCGGATGACCGGTCGAACGATTGATCGAACGCCGCGGCGCGACGGGAGCGGCGGGGCGGTCGGCGCCCCTCCCGCCCCGGCCGCGGGTTCGTTAGCTTTGCATCGGGGTGCGGCGCCGTCCGCATCCGTCCTCTCCGGCGTCCGGGCGCAGCTTCCCACAAAATCATCGCCGGTCAGAAACCGGCTGCCTCGTGCGTTCCTCCACGACCAGACAGCACACGGTCACAGGACTAAACTTTGTCCGCAACGCCCTCTCCGGATCAGCGCTTGAACGTCACGCAGCTCTTTCAGGAGCACTACGACGCGCTGTACCGGTACCTCGTGCGCCTCACGGGCGATCCCGACCTGGCGGCTGACGCCGCCCAGGAAGCGTTCGTCCGTCTCGTAGAGAGGCCGCCGCAGGACCGGCACCTTCGCGCATGGCTCTTTGCCGTGGCCACCAACGTGGTCCGCGACACGGCCCGTGCGCGGGCGCGCTGGCTCAAGCTGCTCAGTGCGGCACCGGACCGGGCCCCCGTGGGGGACCAGCCGGCGCTGCCCGATGCCGCCGCCGAAAGCGGCGAACGGCGCAAGATGGTTCGCGCCGCGTTGGATCGTCTTTCGTGGAAGGAAAAGACGGTCCTGCTGATGAGGGAAGAGGGCTTCGCCCACCACGAGATCGCGGCCGCGGTAGGGACCACGACCGGATCGGTGGGCACCATGCTGGCGCGCGCGCTCAACAAGCTGTCCAACGAGCTCGCCCCAACCTCGGAGAGCCTGAGATGAATTTGACACTCGGGTCCCGTCCCCAGCACCTGGAGGACGGTGACCTTGTTCGATATATGGACCGGCAGCTGGACCGGGCGGGCAACCGCCGGGTGGAGCTGCACCTGACCGCCTGCGCCGAGTGCGCGGCGCGGGCCGAGGCCATGCAGGCCCGCAGCCGGCAGATGAGCGCCTGGCTGGCGGACCTGGACGTGCCCGCGCCCGACGACGAGAAGCGCGCCCTGGCCATGGCGGCCGTGGAGCGCGCCCGCTTTCGCGCCCGCGCCGGGTGGGGCGGGCGTCCCGCGCTGGCGGCCGCCGCCATGGTGGCCATGCTGCTCACGGTGGCCTTTGGCACGGCGCCGGGGCGTGCGTGGGTGAACGGCGCCGTGGAGCGGCTGGGCGGGGTGTTCCCCGGCCAGGCGGAGCAGGAGCAGGCCGCATCGCGGGCCGCTTCGCCCCAGGCCGGCCCCGCCGCCGCCGCAGTCCCCACCGCGGACGCCGAGCCGTCGGCGGCGCCCGCGGCCACCGCGGCCCCGCGCCGTCCCACGCGCCCCGTGCTGCCGCCGGGGATGTCCGAGGCGGTGCAGTTCAACCCCGCGGGCAACTACGTGCTGCTCAAGTTCGAGAGCCGGCAGCGGATGGGGTGGGCCACCATCCGCATCCGCGACATCTCCAGCGCCTCGGGGCAGGTGGTGGCGGGGCGGCGGTCGGAAACGCTGGTGCCCACCTCCGACGGGCTGCTGGTGCGCAACGCCGCGACGTCGCGTGCCGACTACACGGTGGAGGTGCCCAACCGGTACCGCTTCGTGCGCGTGCAGATCGGCGACGAGCCGGAAACGACGATTGCCGTGTCGCGTGCCCGCCGCGACTGGCTGTGGACCATGAGCCTTTCCGACGGCGGCGGCTGACGATCGGCAGGTTCACGCACGACACCGCCCCTCCTCCCGCACGTCGGAGAGGAGGGGCGGTTTTGTGTCGATGGAGCGGACGAAGCGGATGCCGGTGCAGGCGAGCCTCCCGCCGAGCGAATGAATTCGCCGCAACAACCACACGAAGTCCGCCTGCGCGGACTGCATGGGAGAGCCCCGCCGCGTCGGCAAGGACCGGAGGGGTGATGCCGTTGCCGGTACGCAGTTGAAGCCTCGTTCGGCGAGCGCAAGCGAGCCGAGACGGGGCTTACCGCTTTCCCAGCGGCGGCTTTAGCCGCTCAGGCCCGGGGCATGCCTCGTCGACGCCCCTTCACCGCTTCCGACCGGCCGCGCCCTCCCCGATCGTACCCCTTCCGCCGCCCCACTTCCGCACTTCCGCACTTCCGCACTTCCGCACTTCCGCACTTCCGCACTTCCGCACTTCCGCACTTCCGCACTTCCGCACTCACGCACTCACGCACTCACGCACTCACGTCGTACACGAACTGCACGTCGCTGCGGATCTCCGGCAGCAGGCTGCGGTGCACGGGGCAGGTGCGCGCGACGTTCTCCAGCGTGGTGCGTTGGCGCTCGTCCAGGGCCGCAGGCATGCGGATGGTCACGGGGAGCGCATCTACCCGCCGCGGGTCCGCCCGCATGTGCTTCTCCAGCCGGAACTCCACGCCCCCGAACGGAATGCCGTTCTTCTCCGCGTAGATCCCCATCACCGTCACCATGCAGGCGCCCAGCGACGCCGCCAGCAGGTCCGTGGGCGAGAACGAGCTACCGTCGCCGTTGTTGTCCACCGGCGCCGCCGTGCGCAGCTCCGCGCCGGACGGCCCGTGCCGCACGTCCACCTTCATGCCGCCGGCGTACCGGCCCGTGATCTCCACCGCCATCCGTCGTCTCCTGCTCGTGTAGAAAAGCTGCTCCTGGATGCGACGGGCCAGCCGCCGTGCACCAGGACGTAGGCCACTTTCGCGCGTCCGCTGTCCTCCGGGTGAGACACCGCGTATCACCCCCGTGGCAGACACGGATTCCTAACCCAATGGCGCATATCGAGATGCCGGATGCGGCGATGCGGGCACTCGCGATGCTCTTGGGACCTTCGCCGGCGCACCGAACGCCGCGCCCAACCCCTTTGATCCGAACGATCCTCATCCGAGGTGAACCATGCGTGCGCACTACACCCTCCTCGCCGCCGCGGCCGTGCTCCTGGCCGTGCCCTCCGCCGTCCGCGCGCAGGATGACTGCGACCCGGACTACGACGACTGCGAGTACTACTACGACGAGCGCCTGCCCACGGGCAACTATCTGGGCGGCACCTTTACCGTCGCGCGCCCCCAGGGCGAGTTCGGCGACCAGGTGGACCGCGGCCTGGGCGGCGACCTGCACTACCTGCGTGCCCTGGGCGTGAACACGCAGGTGGCGCTCCGGGTGGACGCCGGGCTGGCCATCTACGGCTACGACCGCTTCACGGTGGAAGACGGCTACGGCTACCTGACGGACGCGAGCACCAGCAACAACGTGGCGTGGATCGGCGTGGGCCCGCAGGTCGGCCTGCCGGACGGGCGGCTGCGGCCCTACGTGAACGGCTACGCGGGATACTCGTTCCTGTGGACCACCACCACCATCGACGACAGCGAAGGCTACTACTACGGCAGCGAGTACTACGACGACGACACCAGCTTCACCGAGCAGGACGACTGGAGCTTTTCGTACGGCGCGGGCGCGGGGCTGTACGTCCCCATCCGCAGCGGCTCGTCGCCGGTGAGCCTGGACCTGGGCGTGCGCTACCACAACAACGGCGAGGCCGAGTACCTCCGCGAGGGCGACATCGTGGAGAACTCCGACGGAAGCGTTTCCCTCTACCCGACCCGCAGTGACACCGACCTCATGACCTTCCACATCGGCTTCAGCATCGGGATCGCCCGCTAGCCGCTGAACGCCTTCGCCGGAGCCGCGGGCACGTCCCGCGGCTCCTCTCGCGTTCCCGGGACCGACATCACCAGGTTCCCGCGCGCACGGAGCTCTACGGCCGTCTCACGCGGAGGGCGCGGAAAACTGCGGAAACGACGACGGACTGGGATCACACGGAACGGAAGAAACGGAGAAACAACCGTCATCCTCCGTTGCCCCTGTTCCGTGTGCTGTTCTCAATCTTTTCTCCGCGCCCTCCGCGTCCTCGCGTGAGGCCATCCGTAGAAGCCGGATTGCACGATGGACTCGAAGATCCGCCTTCCCTACGCCACGCGCCCGATGAACGCCTTGAGGTACGCCGTCTCGGGGATGGCGGGGTGGATGGGATGGTCCGGACCCTGGTGCCCCTCCTCCAGCACCTGCAGCTCGCGCCCCAGGCGGCGGCTGGCGCGCAGCATGGCATCCTGCAGCCCCTCGCGCGGCAGGTGGTAGCTGCACGACGCGCTCACCAGGATGCCGTCCGGCTCCAGCAGCTCCATGGCCAGCCCGTTGGCGCGGCGGTACGCCTCCTCGCCCGCCTTTGCGTCCTTCTTGCGCTTGATGAACGCCGGCGGATCCAGCACCACCACGCCGAAGCGCTCGCCGTCCGCCGCCAGCTGCATCAGCGCGTCGAAGGCGTCCGCGCGCCGCGTCCGCACCCGGTCCGCCGCGCCGTTCAGGGCCGCGCTGCGCTCCACGAACTCCAGCGCCGGCGCGGACGCATCCACGCACACCACCTCGCTGGCCCCCGCCGCCGCCGCCTGCACGCCCCAACCGCCCACGTAGCTGAAGACGTCGAGCACGCGCCGGCCGCGCACGTACGCCGCCATCCGCGCCCGGTTCATCCGGTGGTCGTAGAACCAGCCCGTCTTCTGTCCCGTGACGGGGGCCTCGAAGCGCACGCCGTTCTCCTCGATCTCCAGCACGTCCGGCACCGTGCCCCACCCCGTGCGCACGTAGCTCTCCAGCCCCTCGAGCGCGCGGCCGCTGGTGTCGTTGCGCAGCAGGATGCCCGCGGGGCGTACGGTTTCGCGCAGCGCGTCCACGATCTGGTCGCTCACGCGTTCCATACCGGCGGTGGTGACCTGCGCCACCAGCACGTCGCCAAAGCGGTCCACCACCAGGCCGGGGAGCCCGTCGCCCTCGCCGTAGACCAGGCGGTAGAAGGGACGGGGAAAGAGCGATTCGCGCAGGGACAGGGCGCGGCCCAGGCGCCGGCGCAGCAGGTCGCCGTCCAGGGGCCGGTTGCGCTGCCGGCTCACCAGCCGCGCGGCAATGAGGGAACGGGGATTCACGTACGCCGTGCCCATGGGCGCGCCGCGGGCATCCTGCACCTCTACCAGGGCGCCGGGCTCGAACTCGGTGAGCGGCGTAACGCGCACGTCCACCTCGTTGCTGAACACCCACAGGTGACCGGCACGCAGCCTGCGATCTTCGTTCTTCCTCAGTCGGAGCGGCGGAAGGCTCATCTTCTGCTTGCGGTTGGCGGGCCGGATGCGGAAATCGGGGCGGCAAGATAGCCGACCCACGCCGCCGGCGCACCCAATCGTGCGCCGCTCCCGGTCCCCTGATCTCGAAAGGCTCGCCATGCCGGACGGCAACTCCCGCTCCACCCTTGCCGCCCCCGGCGCGGCGGACGCCGGCACGGGCGTGGACTGGGAGCAGCGCGCGCGCCGGCTGGAGGCGCTCTGCGGCTTCGCGGCGCAGGCGGGCGGCGTGGTGGACGCGGAAGAGATCTGGCGCCTGCTCTGCGGCCGGCTGGTGGACGTGCTGGGCGCGGACGCGGTCGCCGTGAACACCCCCCTGCTGGCCGAGCCGCACGCCTGGGCCGGCCACGCCGGCGCGGACGCGCAGCGCCAGGCCATCGCCCGGCTGGCGGAGGAGGACGGGGCGGAGACCCGGCGGACGGAGCTCCCCGGGGGCGGCGCGGCGCTCCTGGTGCCCCTGCGCCACGGGGACGAGGCGCTGGGCACGCTGGCCGTGGGGTGGGCAGACCCGGCGCAGGCGGAGCAGGACGGCACGGTGGCGGAGATGCTGGCCGCGCAGACGGCCGCCGCGCTGGCCAACGCGCGGGCCTACGCGCGGCTGACGGAGGCGGCGTTCCGGCGCGAGCGCTTCTTCAGCGCCATGAGCCACGACCTGCGGACGCCCATCACGGCCATCGTGGGCTACAGCGAGCTGCTGGCGGACGGCATCGTGGGCGAGCTGAACGGCCAACAGCTGGAGATGATCGAGCGCATCAGCCAGGTGAGCGGACACCTGTCGCAGCTGGTGAACGACATCCTGGACCTGGCCAAGCTGGACGCGGGGCGGATGGAGTTCCACCACGAGGACGTAACCCTGGGCGACCTGGTGGACGAGGCCCTGGTCACGGTGGAGCCCCAGGCGCGCAGCAAGAAGCTGGAGCTGCGCACGGACGTGGATCCGCACCGCGACACGCTGCTGCGCGTGGACCCGCCCCGCGTGCGGCAGATCCTGGTTAACCTGCTTTCCAACGCCGTAAAGTTCACGGAGCAGGGCGAGGTGGCCGTGGTCGCGGGGAACGAGAGCGGCCGCACCTGGCTGGAGGTGCGCGACACGGGCCCCGGCCTTCCCGCCGGCAGCGAAGAGGCGGTGTTCGAGGAGTTCCTGCAGATTGCCGCGGGCACCAAGAGCAAGCGCGAGCCCGGCAGCGGGCTGGGGCTGGCCATCTCGCGGCGCCTGGCGCGCGCCATGGGCGGCGACCTGACGGCCCGCGGCGGCGGGGGCACCGGCGCCGCCTTTACCCTCGTGCTCCCTCCCAACGCGGGGTGAGCGCGCCCCGGGCCGGCACCATGCCGCGCCCGACATCCACACCGAGAGTGATCCTGATGATCTTCCGCGTACGCGCCCTGGCGATCGCCGCCGCCTTCGGGCTGGCGCTCTCCGCCTGCGAGAGCGCCACCAACTCCGACGAGGCGCCCCAGGGGACGCTGGTTTTCACCTTTTCCGGCGACACGGCCGGCACGTACGACGCCACCGGCCGCTTCAACCGCCGGCGCCCGGACGTGGGCACCTTTGCCGTGGGCGCCAAGGGCCCGGTGACCGGTGGCGAGGCGCTGGCGGTGTACGGACACGCCGCGCGCACGGGCATCCTGGCACGCGCGGACGATTTCCTGATGACGGTGGAGAGCCCCCAGGTGGGCTCCGTGACGTGCGCGGTGGGCAACGCGGACTGCCCGTTCGGCGGGATCTTCTTCGTCGGCGCGGTGGCGGGCGGCGAGGCGGACGCCATCTACACGTCCGTCAGCGGGACGGTGACCATCACCTCCATCAACGAAGACCGCGCGCGCGGCACCTTTACGTTCCAGATGGAGGCCTTCGGGGTAGAGGAGGATCCGCGCACCCTGCAGGTCACCGGCGGCACCTTCGACGTCCCCATCGTGCAGAACGTGACCTGACCCACCGGTCTGTGGATGACGACTCCGCGGATGACGATTCCGCGGACGTCGAGACCTGTGATCGAAGAACGGGAGGCGCCCAGTGCGCCTCCCGTTTTGTTCGTGGAGGATGGGACAGATGCGGAGCGCGCGAGGAACGGATGCGGCGCGAGCGGGGCGAATGCGGCGCGGACAGGGCGGATGCGGATGCGGCCAGGGCGATGCGGATGCGGCGCGAGCGGGAGCCGATCCGGCGCGGCACGAAGTCCGAGCGGCGCGCAGAAAGGCGAGCGAATGAATTCGCGGCTACAACTTCACACTGTCGGCCTCCGCCGACACCA